>DATMBD010000220.1:0-4918 GCA_035559355.1 Dehalococcoidia bacterium | reverse complement strand
GGCATCGAGTCCCTGTTTCAGCGCCGCCTTGACGAAGTCCCCCCTCCCGGCCCCGATGTCGAGGACACGGCGCGCCTCAGGGAAGCGCTCCTTGATGAAAGCCAAGTCGCGAGCATTGATCTCCGGATGCTCGCGGATGTGAGCAAGGGGGCCCGTATGCGTCACAACGCCCTCGCTGCTGCGGGCCTTGGCGCCAGGCCCGCATAAACGGCTTCGATGCGGCGTGCGGAATGCTCCCAGCCGAAACCCTGGGCCGCGGCCAGCGCGTTGGCAGCGAACTGGCGCCTTCTGCTCTCGTCTTCGAGGAGGGCGCCGAGCGCCTGCGCCAGCGCGTCCGCACGCCCCGGCACGGCGAAGCCGTTCTCACCTTCCGTGATCAGGTCCTTCGCGGCGCTGAACTCGGCGTCCACGACCACGCAGGGCAGGCCGCAGGCCATCGCTTCCTTGACGACGATGGACTCGCCTTCCTGCTCGGAGGGCTGCACGAGCAAGCGGGCCGACTTCATGACTGCGTAGACCGCTCTGGAGTCCGTGAGCGGGCCGTAGAAGCGCACGCGGTCGGAGAGCCCCAGGCGTTGCGCCGTCTCCCTCAATCGCGTCGCCTCGGGCCCCGAGCCGACAATGCCGAAAGTGGCTCTTGAGTCTAGCCTTCGCAGGGCTTCGAGAGCGAGGCCCACCTGCTTGTGCGGCAGCAGGCGGCCCACGAAGAGCACGTCCGGCCCATCGGGTGCGGCTTCGGCGGCCTCGATCGTCTCGAGATCCACGCCGTTCGGGACTACGACAGTCGGCGGCGTTTCGCCGGGCAGCCTCCGCGCCGTGAACTCCGACACAGCGATGCGCAGACGCCCAACCCGGGCGCAGAGTTTCTCGATCAGCGCGGCCGCAGTCGAACGCTTCCCGAGATACGAAACCCACCGCTCGCCCATGTACTCGTGCCACGTCACGGCGATGCTGGAGCGGAGCCGGGCCAAGCGGGCGCTCAGAACCGGCAGATACGGGACTGAGGAGCAGTCCAGGACGTCGTAGCCCTTGGCGGCGCATGCGGGCAGGGCGGCGAGCGCGAATTTCAAGGCTTCGCCCAGCGTACGCCGGCCGTGCCGGTCGTAAAAGGCGACAGGCTTTCCGACTCCGATGAGCTGCATTCCCGCCTGTACGGTGCGGGCCGGACCGGACCAGAATTGCCAACCGATGAGATGGACTTCGTGCTCGCGCGCCAAGCGCCTTCCGAGCTCGTAGTAACGGCGCTCGGCGCCGCCGTACATGTACGGGTAGATAGCGTCATAGACGAGGGCGATCTTCACCGAAAGGCGGGCCGCGCAAGGGCTGACGCTGGGACGCCTTCGAGGGCGAGTCGGACGCTGCGCGGCATAGGTCGCTACCTCTTGCTCGACTTTAGCACAGGCCTTGGGATTGTCCCGCGAACCTAGGATTGCAGGAATAGACCAAGCCGGGCGGCGCGCCTATAATTCTCGTCAACTTGATACGAACGCGAAACCTGACCTACCTCGGACGTCGATTCCGCAGCGCCTTGGGGAAAGAGGCTGCCTTTGCTTCCAGCGCAAGCTGAGACCACGCTTCCGGCGTACGGCTCTTTGCGGCGCCGGCTGGCAGGCGCCTGGCGCCACGGGCCGCGATCGTTTCTCACGCAGCTCTATCGCATCGCTCGTGCCACAGAGACGCTGCTCTACCGCTATCCCAAGGCAGCAGAGTGGAAGGAGGGCGACCTGCGCTACTTCGAGGCTTCCGTGTACTCGCAGAACGGTGAGGACGGAATCATCGAAGAGATCTTCCGCCGCCTCAAGATCGAGCGGGGCGTATTCGTGGAAATCGGCGCCGAGTGGGGCATGGAATGCAACTGCGCCCGCCTGGCGCGAGAAGAAGGCTGGTCCGGCTATTTCATCGAGGGAGACCCGCGCGTGTTCGAAGGCCTGAAGGCCAACTACAGGGCCTTTCCGAACGTAACCTGCATCAATGCGTGGGTTACCGCCGACAACATCGAGGCGTTGCTGGCGGCGCACGGCGTGCCTTCCGAACCGCAGCTCCTCACCATCGACATCGACGGTAACGATTATTGGGTCTGGCGGTCGATCGAAGCTTGGCGGCCGATGGTCGTTGCCGTCGAGTACAACGCCAGCTATCCGCCGCCGCAGCGATGGGTCATGGCCCGGAATGACGAGCACGTCTGGAAGGGCACGAGCTACTTCGGCGCAAGTCTCGCGTCCCTGGAGGCCCTCGGCGAGTCCAAGGGCTACTCCCTCGTCGGCACCGATTCCCGGGGCGTGAACGCCTTCTTCGTCCGGTCCGACCTCTTCGATCCCGGCCTTTTCTTGGTCGAAGGCGCCGCCTATCACTACTCGCCGCCGCGCTACGGCTTCTTTGGCCGCGGTCATCGGCGGGTCAACGGCCCGTTCGAAGCGATTTAGGAAGGATTCCCCGAAGCGGTCTTTGCCGGCCCGCCGGACGAAAAGCGAGCCGATCCAAGGACAGGAACTTCACCAGCGTCGAGACGCCGACCCCGAATACGGCTGCCGCCAGGTCCGGCACGAATGCCTGGGCGATGGCGAAGCCGGCGAAATTGATGACGAGCGACGCGCCGATGCAGGCGTGGAAGGTCAACCACCTCTCCGCTATCGCCGCAAGACGGCGCGCCGCCAGCTTGCGGTCACCCCAAACCAGCGCCTGATTGACGACGAAGTTGAACTGGACGGATATGAACAGCGCCAGAGCGTAGGCGACGAGGGACCCAATGCCCGCCTGTCTGAGCGCCAAGAGCGAGGCGATCTGGACGACGAAGGTCACGGCTCCAACGGCGCCAAAACGCACCGGCCGAGCCGCGCCCGAACCGGCGAAATCGTATAGCCGTTCAAGCCGTGTCGCAGCCATGTTCCTCACAACAGCCGGGGCGGGGGAGAGGGCGGGTTCGAGACTCATCCAGTATAGGCTCCGCCTACTCGAGGAGCGCCGCCGAAAGCAACCGCGGCACGTCGCGTCGAGGGCTGTCTCCTTGAATATCGGCGCTTGGCGGGAAAGCCTTACGTCAGGTGCCAGGTCTTGGGCGCGACGAGAGCCTGCGACTCCGCCGGGCCCCAGGTTCCGGCCGGATAAAAGCGGAGAGGGGGCGGCGCGTCCAGGACGGGCTGCAGCACGCTCCAGGCCTGCTCCACGCTGTCGCCGCGGACGAATAGCGTATGGTCCCCCTCCATGGCCTCCAGAAGCAGCCGCTCGTAGGCTTCTGCGGGCTCTACGCTGAACGCGGCCTCATAGTCGAAGCGCATGGTCACCGGTTCGACCTCGATTTCGGGGCCCGGCTTCTTGGCGAGGAACGAGAACTGGATGGATTCCGAAGGCTGGATGCACAGCGTCAGCTGATTGGGCTGCAGCTGGTGAACGAAGGTCCCCGCGAAGTAGGACGTGGGGACGTCTCGAAACGCGATCTCGATCTCGGTAGCCGTGCGAGGCAAGCGCTTACCGGTGCGGAGATAAATGGGCACGCCAGCCCAGCGCCAGTTATCGATCCAGAGTCGCAAGGCCACGAACGTCTCGGTCTCTGAATCCGGCGCTACGTTCTCCTCGTCGCGGTAGCCCGGTACCTCGCGGCCTTCGATTCGGCCGCGCGTGTACTGGCCCCGAACCACTTCTCCGGGGCTCACGGGCCGAACCGCGCGCAGAAGCTTCAGCTTTTCGTCGCGGATGTTTTCGGCATGGAAGGAGGCCGGAGGCTCCATGGTGAGGAGCGATAGGATTTGGAGCATGTGATTCTGGACCACGTCCCTCAAAGCGCCCACGCCCTCGTAGAAGTCGCCTCGTCCTTCCACGCCCACGGTCTCCGCCACGGTCAGTTCTATGTGGTCGATCGCATCTCTGTTCCAGACTCGTTCGAAGACGGAGTTGCCGAAGCGGAAAACGAGGATGTTCTGGACGGTCTCTTTGCCCAGGAAGTGGTCGATGCGGAAGATTTGGGACTCGTCGAAAACCTCCCTCAGTTCCGCGTCCAGAGCCCTTGCCGAGACGATATCCCGCCCGAACGGCTTTTCGATGACGACGCGGGAGCCCTCCGTGAGCCCGTGGGACGCGAGGTCTCTCACGATCGGGCCGAAGGCCGCGGGCGGTGTAGCGAGATAAACGAGCCGCGAGGCTTCGGAAAGGTGCTCTCGCAGGCCCGACAAGTCTTCGCCCGTGAACGGCACGTAGTCCAGGCGGCGGGAGAAGGACGCCCACACTTTCTCGTCCCAGGGAAGCCGGGCTCCCTTTACGGCCTCTGCCACCATTCCGCGAAATGCCTCCGCGCTCATGGGGCGGCGCGCAGCGCCCACGATGCGGCCGCGTTTGGGAAGGTGGCCTTGGGCCTCGAGGTCATAAAGGGCCGGAAGCAGGCGGCGGCGGGCAAGGTTTCCTGTGGCGCCGACGATGACGATGTCCTGAGACTCGATCATGTCAACGCTGGGCCCTGTTTCTCGCTCATGGAAGCGCATCCGGCAAGCGTACCAGGCGCCGGAAAGCCGACGCTCCTCTGAGCAAATGGCGTCCGTGCAGTGCCCTCCTCATCGGCCGGCGCCCCCCTCCCGCTCCCTGACGGAGTGACCGCCGAACTGCCGCCGCAGGGCCGCGAGCAGGCGCGGCCCGAAGGGGCGCGCTTGCCGCGAACGAAACCGCGCCTGCAACGCGAGGGCGATAACGGGGGCGGGCACGGCCAAATCGATGGACTCCTGAACCGTCCAGCGGCCCTCCCCGGAGTCGTCGACGTACGCCTCGAGGGATTCGAGGCCCGCATCCTCCTGCAGGGCGCGGGCCGTCAAGTCCAGAAGCCAGGAACGGACCACGCTGCCATGGCGCCAGATTTCTGCTACCTTCGCCAGGTCGAGTCCGAACTCCTGCTTCGCCTGCAGCAGCTCGAAGCCCTCCGCTAACGCCTCCATCA
>DATMBD010000219.1:0-5799 GCA_035559355.1 Dehalococcoidia bacterium | reverse complement strand
CCTGTGCCGTCGCGGCTCAGGACGTAAACGCCTGCCTCGTCGCCCGGTCCCGTGACGCTGAAGGCGACGCGGCGACTATCGGGAGACCAGGCAAGCGCGGCAACGTCGCCGGTTTCGACGTAGGCGGCCCTGCCGGACGGGACTTCGAGGACTTGGACGAAGCCCCGCCCCTGACAGCAAAGCCGAAAGGCGAGGTCTGAACCATCCGGCGACCACGCGCCCTGGGCGTACGGCCCCAGCGTCCACAACGAACCGGTCCGCGTATCGAGGACGTACTCGCCGGCCTGCCGCAACGGGGCGTTGGGGTCTGCGGGGACGAGCGCCGGCCGCGGCAGAGGCGCGGGAGCCTGCTGAGCCTTGATGGTGGCCGTGGGAGTGGCCGGCGCGGCAGCGGGTCCGGAGGCCGGCGGCGATAATCGGCCGCCGCAGGCAAGGGCGATCGAGGCCGCGGCGAGGGCGACTGGGGCAAGCCACTGTTTCGCCATGCTTCGAGTCTCTCGCGCTCCGGCGGACCCTGCCATGACGGCCGTCTGACACTTAGCTGACGAGTCCCGTCATTGGGCGGGCCCGCCGTTCTCCCCTATGCCCAGAGGCGCTTGCTGGCGATGGCCGCTCCTTCCGCCAATGACCGGAACTTCGCCCACATCACCTCCGGGTGAACGCGCGAGGCGCCCGCGAAGGTCCCGAAGCCGCAGTCCGTCCCCGCGATCACGTTCTCACGCCCCACGAGCCGCGCGTACTGCTCGATGCGCTGGGCGACCGTCTCCGGGTGCTCGACGTAGTTGGTGCAGGACTCGATCACGCCGGGAATGAGGAGCTTTCCGTCCGGGAGCTTGACGTCACGCCAAACCGTCCATTCGTGCGCGTGACGGGGGTTCGCGGCCTCGATCGAGTAGGCGCCGGCATTGACTCGCAGCACCAAGTCCACGATCTCCCGCAGCTCGACGTCGCGGGTGTGGGGGCCCTCGTAGTTGCCCCAGCAGACGTGGTAGCGGACGCGCTCGGCTGGGATTCCCTGGAGAGCGTGGTTCTGCGCCTCGACCGCGAGCGCCAGCGCCTTGCGAAACTCGGCCAGGCTCACGTTGCGGTACTTTTGGTGGCGGCCCATGGCAGCGTCGGGCGCGTCGATCTGGAGCACGAAACCGGCGTCGACGATGGCGCGGTACTCATCGCGGAGGACGTCGGCGAGGGCGTAGTAGTACGCTTCCTCGTCCGGGTAGTAGGTGTTTCGGAACGTGTAGCCAACGGTGCCGATAGAGGCAGAGGCCATGAAGACCTCGCTGGCGCCTGCCTGCGCGGCAGCGGCCTTGAGGTTGGCGATGTCGGCCTCCAGGGGCGCACGGTCCTTCCAGCCCAGGGGGCCGATGCACATCGGCCGGACCGTGTAGGCGGGGTTGCGAGTAGCCATGGCCGCCGCCCACTGGGGGAAGTCCTCGCGGTCCGCGAAGGTGATGCCGCCCTCCGGGTCGTTGCCGCCGAAGCCATCGAGGCGGGCCGCGACGTAGGTGTTGAACGCCGGCTTGCTCAGTTCGCCGTCGTTGACGACGTCGATGCCCGCTTCGACCTGGAGGCGGACGATCTCGGCGACTGCCTCGCGTACGCGGGCCGCGAACGCCTGCTCGTCGACCGGCTCGCCGCGCATGCGCGCCTGCAGCATCTCGACGAGGTCGGGCGGGCGGGGGAGGCTGCCAGTATGAGTGGTGAGAATGCGGTCCGTGCTGCGGAGCATGGGGATCCCTCCGAGTTGGGCTGTGTGCGAAAGCATAGAGGAACGGAGGGCGTTTGGGGCGGGCAGCGAGTCACGAGGCCCCGGTGGGGAGAATCGAGCTGCCGAGCCTCAACAATGGATGCCGCGGCCCTTAGGCCGCGCTAATCCTGTTTACCAGCCCCGCCACTCCGTCTTCGAGGCGAAGTCGCGCTTGCGGGGCTCCGGCTCGGGGACGGACGGGTCGGCGTAGCCCAGGTAGAGGACGCCGGCGATTTCGTCCTCAGGCCGCAAGCCGAAGTGGGCCTTTACGTAGTCGTCGTAGGCGCCGTCGCCGGTGCGCCAGATGGCGGCGAGACCGAGGGCGTTCGCGGCGAGGAGCATGTTCTCGAGCGCCGCCGACGCCGCTTGCAGGTCTTCGCGCCGGGTCATGGGGTCGTCGCGGTCTGAGCACACGCCCACGACTATGAGGACGGGGCTGCGCAGCGGCTTGACGCGCTCGGCGAGCATCAGGCCTTCCAGCTTGGACGGGTCAGCGCCGTCCAAGCGCCGGCGCAGCGCTTGCGCCAGCGCCTCTCCGAACTCCTGGCGCGCTTCGCCGGCGAGGACGAAGAAGCGCCACGGCTGCGTGTCATGATGGTTGGGCGCTTCGACCGCGGCTGCGAGCACCTTCTCGACCAGCGCGCGGGGCGGCGTCTCCGGCAGCATTTTGCCGCGGCTGCGCCGGGCAGCGATAGCCTCCAGGATGTCCAAGGCGCGTCCCCCTCTCTAGGAGTCGACCGTCTTCGTTTCTTCGAGCACGGCTTCGTACAGAGACGCTTTCGGCGGCCCTGCGAGCAGGCCGTGCAGCGAGGCCTGGGCATGGCCGCGCGTGAAGGCGTCCGACGCCCGCCACGCCTCGAAGTCCTCCCGCGAGCGCCACGTCGAATGCGAGACGTATTCGGTCGTGCCGCCGCCGGGCTCGCGGTTGCGAAGCAGCGCGAAAGCGAGGAACCCCGGCGTCTGTTGAAGGTAGGTCTCGCGCTCGCGCCATAGAGCTTCGAACTCCGGCTCCTTGCCCGCCCTGACCTCGAACCGGTTCATGGCCACGAACATGGTTGCACCCCCAAGCGATGGTAACCCAAGCGCTCGTAGGACGCTTCTGAAATCAAAGGCTTCCCGCCGCTACCGGCGCAGCGACGTGCTTGCGGCCGCTGGCGTTGATCCCGAATGCCATGCCGGCAGCGAGCAGGCCCAGGAGTCCGGCTAGGTAGATGGCGAGAGTGTATTCGCCGGCGATGTCATGGATGTAGCCCGCCAGATACGACGCAATAGCGCCGCCGATCATGTGCGAGAAGGTTATCCAGCCGTAGATCGAACCAACGGCCCTGCGTCCAAAGCGGTCTGCGGTCAGCAAGACGGTGGGCGGCACGGTGGCGATGTAGTCCAAACCGAACGTCACGGCGAACAGCGACATGAGCGGCATAGTGGTGATCAAAGGCAGGGCCAGTAGCGAAAGGGCGCGGAAGAAGTAATAACAGGAGAGCAGCAGCCTGGGCGGGTAGCGGTCGCACAACCAGCCGGAGAGCGTCGTCCCGACTACGTTCATGGCGCCGATGACGCTGAGGATGCCGGCAGCTTGGCCTTCCGAGAAGCCGTGCTCGGTCGCGTGGGGGATGAAGTGGGCGCCGATGAGGCCAACGGTCGTGAACCCGCAGACGAAGAACGTCGACGCCAGCAGCCAGAAGTCCAGCGTACGGACGGCCTCGCGCAAGGGAGTCGCGGGTGCATCCGCGGCCAGAGGCCGGGACCGCGCGGATTCACGCAGGCCGTACGGATGCAGGCCAACGTCGCGGGGGCGGCTGCGCATGAGCACGAAGACGGCCGGGAATACGACGCACGCCATCAACGCCGCCATGAGGGCGACGGCCGTGCGCCAGTCCCATGTGGAAGTCACCCAGACGAGCAGCGGCAGGAACACGAGCTGCCCGGCGCTCGTGGCGCCGCCCAGCATGCCGGTCACCAGCCCGCGCTTCTCCTCGAACCAGGTGTTGGCGATGACGGCCCCCAGGACGGTGGCGATGCCGCCCGTGCCGAAGCCGACGAACAGGCCCCAGAAGACCTGCAGCTGCCAAAGCTCCTGGATGAGCGCGCAGAGCGTGACCCCGATGGCTGCGAGCGAGAGGAAGGCCAGCGTCATCGCCCGCAAGCCGAAGCGGTCGGCGACGCGCCCGGAAAGGGGCGCGGCGAGCCCGTAGAATACGAGGCTTATGGCGATCGCCAGAGAGATATCGGCCCGGCTCCAGCCGAAATCCGCCTCCAACGGACGGATGAGGACGCCGGGCATCGCGCGCACGCCGGCGGAGATGATCACGATAACGAACGCCACGCCGACGACAACCCAGCCGTAGTGGATGCCTCGGCGGGCGGCCCAAACTTCCGGCAGGCGAAGGAGGGCGGCCCTCAACGGCTGCCCATGCTGCCCGTAGCTGGCCAGCCTTCACGGTCCTCGGACCGGGACACGCAGGCTCCGTACAAGGTCATGCGGTGAAGATACAACATCGATTCCGCAAGCGCCGCTCCTAGTTGAGCTTGTAGCGGAGCGGTGGCACCTGCGGCGCCTCCGAGGGAGGAACCGCGGTCTTGGCCGCAGGGAAGGCGCCGTTGTTGGCCGCCGCCACCCCGGTGACGGCGTTCGCCTGGCGCTGCAGTTCCTCCGCGGCGACGATACGCCGGTACGCCGCCAAGTATTCGTCCGTCATGCGGCCCACGTTGAAGCGCGATTGTACGTGTGACCTGCAGTCGTAAGGGCTGATTTCGTGGACGCGCCCCACCGCTTCCGCCATGGCGTCAATGCTATCGACGACGAAGCCAGTGCGACCGTCTTCCACGACCTCGGGAACAGAGCCCCGTCCGATGGCGATGACGGGCGTGCCGCAAGCCATCGCTTCGATGAGGAACAGGCCGAAGGGCTCGTCCCAAGTGATGGGCGCCAGCAGGCAGGCGGCGTCGGCGAAGAGACGGCGCTTCATGTGGTAGTCCGCCTCGCCGACGTAGACGACTTTGTCGCCGTCGACCTGCGGCAGGACCTTGGCCCGGAAGAACGGCTCATCGACGGGATGGACGTTGCCGGCAATGATCAGGCGGCGGCCGAGCCGCTTCGCCACTTCGATGGCGAGGTGGGGTCCCTTCTCCTCGCTGATGCGGCTCAGGTAGAGCAAATGCTCGCTGCGGGGGCCGGGGTTGAAAGGATAAGAGTCGACGTCGATAGCGTTGTAGATGACGCCGACGCACCGCGGCTGGGGCGGCAGGAGCCGCGCGGCGGAGCGGCTGATCGTGTTGTACCAGCCTTTGTAACGCTCGAAGAGAAGCCGCCAGTCGCCCTCCAGGTTGCCGTGAAGAGTCGTGAGCACCGGCGTCTTGATCAGGCCGGCCGTCGCCAGTCCTTCGAAGCAAGTGTGGTTGTGAATGATGTCGAACTCGGATGCGCGCTCGAAGCAGGCCATGACGTTTAGCATCGTGTAGATGCCAGCGTCGAGGCCGCTGCCTCGCAGAAACCGGGGTGAGCCGGGAACGAGGGTAGCGCTCGTCAGGGAGTCGCCGCTGGCGAAGAGGGTGACGTCATGTCCGCGCCGGACGAGCTCTTCAGTGAGCAGGCTCACGACCAGCTCCGTCCCGCCGTACGCCACTGGAGGGACACGCATCTCCAGAGGCGCGACCATTGCGATCCGCACGGATCCACCTCCACAAGATGGTGTAGTCGTTTGTTGGGTAGAGTTAGCAGCCTAGCGGGAGAGTGCTAGCGAGACGATATTACGTGAACCAAGCATCGCCTGACAAGACAACGAGCGCCCCGTTGGGGCCGAACGGCCGTCTGTCCGGCAGCTCGAGCCGGCCGCCCGTCCGTCGCGGAGCTGCCGATGGGCCTATTCCTCCAGGACCTCCTTGCGGTACAGACGCAATGCCTGCAACTGGTCGGCGGGCTTCATGTCCCGCATCCTCAGCATGAGGCGGTCGGCGCCGGCCTCCTGCCAGAGCCGCGTTTCGCGCCGCCAGTCATCGGGCGTCTTGCCGGTCAGAGTGATGTCGCCTTCGATGCCGAAGCTGCCGTCCGG
>DATMBD010000218.1:0-4689 GCA_035559355.1 Dehalococcoidia bacterium | reverse complement strand
CCGCCTCTATTGGCGGGTAAAGCGAAGGCATGAACTCTGCCGCCATCGTCGAATCAAGCAGGGAGAAGGCGATTTGGCCGGGCTGGCGAGCGATGAGGCCGCCCCAGGACGCATACCGCTTCGGCCAGAAGTCCTGGCCTTCGTCGGCGAAGCGGACGCCTTCGCGGTTGACGACGATGCCGAAAGGGACGGTATCGAGGCGGGTGACGATGCCGCCGTCGAACTGCGGCCCGCGGGCGTCGACGGCGACGGAGTGGAACTCGCGGGGGTTGCCGACCGCCCTTGCGCCTTGATCCAACAGCGCCTGGATGGGCCGTCCCCGGTTGAAGGGCGTGCCGCGGATGGCGAAGTTCGCCGCTGCCTCTCCCCATTGGGACGCCATCCATTCGAGGTTAGCCTCGAAGCCGCCGGAAGCTACGACGACGGCCTTGGCCGCCAGGCGGCGGCCGTCCTCGAGTTTCACGGCCCAGTTCTGGCCCTCCGCCTCGAAGTCCATGACCGGCGACTCGTAAACAGCTTCCACCCCGAGGCGCGCCGCCGTGCGGTAGTAGGCGTTGAGCAGCGCTTTGCCACCGCCCAGGAAAAAAGCGTTGGTGCGGGAGAGCTGCAGGGTTCCTTGCAGGGGCGGCTGCCAGCGGACGCCGTTGGTCATCATCCAGGAGCCGAGGTCGGCGGAGGAACGGATCGTGAGGCGGGCGAGGCGTTCATCGGTCTCGCCGCCGGTCACCTGCAGGAGGTCCTTCCAGAACTCCTGCTCCGTGTAGGAGCCGACCAGGAAGTGGTCTTCGCGGTCGTGGCAGTAGCGCACGTTGCGCGTGTGACGGCTGTTGCCGCCGCGCATGTGCTCCGGCGCCGCTTCGACCATGAGCACTTCGGCGCCCGCCCGCCGCGCCTCGAGGGCTGCGCACAGGGCAGCGTTGCCGCCGCCGGCGACGATCACGTCGTACGCGGGCCGTGACGGAACGGCGGGCACCCTCATTTGCCCTCGGCGCTCCGCCCCAAGCTGGCGAGCGCGTCCATGAATCGCAGCTTGTAGCGGATGAGGTCGCGGAAGAGGGCGCCTTCGGCATAGCCTTTGTCGACTTTGACCTGGACGAAAAACGGGCCGTCTTCGCTCAGCATCCGGTCGAAGGCGAGGGCCAACTCCTCGTAGTTGGCCGGCTCCAGCACCTTCTCGATGCCTGCACCCCGGGCGACGCCTGCCAAGCTGGTGCGGAACGCGGTCGCCGTTGGCTGCCCGCCCGTCGTCATGTGCACCTCGTTGTCCCAGACGACGACGGCGAGGTTCTTGGGCGCCTGCGTCGCGATCGTCGTCAGGACGCCGAGGTTCATCAGCAGTGAGCCGTCGCCATCGAGCGATACCACGCGAACGTCCGGCCGCGCCAGGGCGATCCCCAGCGCGAGCGAGGAGCACTGGCCCATGGCGCCGAACGTGTAGCAGTTGAGCGCGCGGTCTGCGGTGTGCTGGAGGTCGGTTGTCGCCTGTCCCAGGTTTGCGACCACGACCTCGTCGCGGAGGCGCTCGCAGAGGAGGCGCGTGGCTTCGGCGCGGTTCACGAGTAGCGCCCTCCGGTGAGGTCGTTGGGCAGGAGCACGGCGACGGGCAGGGAGCGCGTGTAGGCGAGCTTGATGAGGCCATCAAGCTGGGCCTCCAATTCCCCGACGGTATGAGGAATGATGTAGCGCACGCCCAGGGTCTGAAGGATGCCCTCCGCCGCTTGACCCATGGGGACCTGGGCGGGGTTGTATTCGTTGATGTCACCGCGGTGGCTGATGACCATGACGACGGGGATTTGGGTCGCGAAATTCAGAGATGCCAGCGTATTGACGCAATTGCCGAGGCCGCTGTTCTGCATGAGGAGAGCCCCCCGCTTGCCCGCCAAGTAGGCGCCGGAAAGTATCCCTAGGGCTTCCTCTTCGCGCGCCGCGGTTACGACGGTGCATTCCTCGTCGCGCCAGAGGTGTTCCAAGACCTGGCTGACGATGAAGTCGGGCACCGTGGCGTAAAAACGGATGCCGTTCCGCCTGAGGCCGTCAGCCATGCGTTGCGACCATTCCGGATCAGCCATCGGCACCTCGCGCAGGCCTTTGGGCAGGCCATGTCCTATGTGTATAGCCGCTGGCGTTCGGAGGAGCAACGTGGCCCGCACGAGAGACCGGCCTGCGGGCTGACGACAGCTTGTCCTGAGGTCGCGCCAGGGATTCGGGCCGCGACCCAGCCCCTCTTTCGCGTTGCAGTGGCCAAAGACGCCGGTTCAAAGCGGAAGAGGGCGCTTTAGCGCCGTCTTCCGCTCGAAGAAGGAGGCTTCTACGCCGTCGGCGCGTATCGCGTATTTCCGGCAGAAGCTTCATTCTGGGAGGGCTTCCTCAGGCTCAGCAGCCCGAGATAAGCCCCCAGGACCACGTGGCTGGCGCCGAGCAAGGCCACGATGGCGCCCACGCCGCTGACCAAGTCACTGACCTTGAAGGCCATGTAGGACTGCATCAGGGCCGTGCGCAAGGTGACGGAGTTGAGCACCGTTGCCCGGTTGGGGTCGTTACGGTCCATTTCGGCGTAGGTCTTGCCACCGGAGATCCTCAGCGCGTGCTGGCGGATCGCCTCCGCTTGCGCCTTTGCCTCCTCGGGCCCGGTCACCGGCGCCAGAGGGATATCGGCGTCCTCTGACGTGATGATCCGCTCCTCGGCGAGCGTCGTCTTGACCTCGTCGTAGGCGTCGCGACCCTCTTTGACCATGAACAACCCGGCGCCCACGAGGCCCAATCCGAAGACGATGGCCCCGAGCCACGCCCATTTCACGATGACGTTCATGATTACTTTGCCCTCCTTCGTTTCAAGAACAGCTTCGCAAGCTTGTCCCTGCCATGGGAGGGGCTAATGGTGTCAGGGGGATGGGCCGTTCGGCCCGTGTTGCCTACAGAAGGTCCACCCAGCGGCCTTCCAGCGCGGATTTGTAAACGGCTTCCAGGTACTGCATGTTCTTGACGCCGTCCCAGAAGCTGAAGCTCGGCTCTTCGATTTCGCCGCGGACGAGGCGGATGAACTCCTCTTCCACAAGCCAGGGACTGTCGTGCTCCGGCGGAATGGAGACCTGTCGCAGCCCGGCCTCGCCGGCCTTGGCGGCGAAAATGGCGTCGCCGCGCAGCCGGTAAGCCACTGTCGCCCTCTCGCCGTAGAGCTCTACGCGTGTCTCGCCGAAGTGGACGGCCCAGTTCAAGACGTTCATCTGCACGGCGCCGCCTTCGGTTTCTGCGATCACAGTGACTTCGTCCGGGTAGGGGGTTCTTGCCAGCGGCCCGCCAGGCGAAAGGGGGCGCTCAGAGGTGTAGGTGGCGCGCTGGGCCAGCACCCGGAGGGCATGTCCGGTCCAGGGGACGACGACGTCATACATGAGGCCCAGCTGGGCGGAGTTGTACGGTCCGTAGAGGCTGACGTCGTTGCGGCCCGCGCTCAGCGGTGTCGATGGGTCGGCCATGCTGGAGTTGTAATTGAACGCTTGCACGTGACGGAGCTGTCCCAGAAACCCGGACCGCACCAGGTGGGTGACGAAGCGCCGGCCCCGGTAGAAGGGGCCGGGCGGGACGAGCATGGCCTGCACGCCCCGAGCCCGCGCCCATTCGGCCGCGTTGTGCATTTCGATCGCGTCCACCGCTGTCGTCGCGATACGAGTCTGGCAGAGCACGTGCTTGCCCGCGGCCAAGGCGGCGAGCGCGATCTCCTTGTGGGCGCTGGGCGGAGTGCCAATGAACACGGCGTCGACGTCCTCGCTCTCGATGACCGAACGCCAGTCGTCTGCCACGCGCGGGATGCCGAACTGCGCTGCCACCTTCTCGGCCGTCTCGCGACGGCGATTGGCCACAACGGTAACTTCGCAGTCCGGGACTTTCAGGAAGCCCGGCAGCACGCGGCTCACCGTCCAGCCTCCGGCCCCCACGATCCCAACGCGAATTAGGCTCGGCATTCTCAGCCTCCGTGTCCTGGGCCATGATACGCCCAGCAGGGAGGCGCAAGTGTCTCAGTGGGATTCCCAATTTTCGGCGAGAGCAAGCCCGATGATTAGCCGTCCAGATCAAGACAGAGTTCGAGGATCAACTTGAGGCAAGGCGTGGGCGTCGGCGTTGGCGGACGAGGAGTTGGCGTGGGCGTGGGGGTGGGCTGCGGAGTGCTCGTCGCTTCCGGCGAAGGCGTGAAGATGGGCGTCAGCGCCGGGAGCGGCGTTAGCTCAAATATTCGGCCGATGGGGACGTTTTACCAGTGGGCGTTAGTTAATTGACATAGGCGCGGAGGCCGACTATAAGGTGACGAACGCTCGCCCTTCCCCGGGCCTTGCGTTCCAGAAGATTCATGAGCACCCCATCCTCGCGTCGCATTTCCAGACGAGGCTTCCTCGCGACGGCGGCGACTTTGGCAGCGGGCGCCGCCGTCGGACGCCTTGCGCCGCCGGCGCGGGCGCAACCGTCGCGGCCGGTCCGGACTCTCGTCCACGACGAGGTTCAGGAAGGAGCCGCCTTTGGCCGCGGCAGGAGCCTGGGCGCGGAGCTCCGGTCCGGGGTGCTGAGGGGCGAGGGCGACTTCGAGTCGGAGGTCATTGCCTCGCCGTTTCCATTCACGCACCTGGGCCTCCACTGGCGCGGCGGGGCCGCGCGCCTGCCGCCTGCGGCCTTCGCGGCGAGGACTTCAGCCGACGGGGC
>DATMBD010000217.1:0-2415 GCA_035559355.1 Dehalococcoidia bacterium | reverse complement strand
CCCGGCCGTTCGAGACCAGGTCCAGGGTGGCGATGCGCTCGGCAACCCGAGCAGGGTGGTTTTGGGTAGGCGGCATTTGGACGATCCCGTGGCCGAGGCGGATGTTTCGCGTGCGCGCGGCCGCGGCGGCGAGGACTACTTCGGGCGCGGACGAGTGGCAATACTCCTCCAGGAAGTGATGCTCGACCTCGAACACGTAGTCATAGCCGAGCTTGTCCGCGAACTCGATCTGCTCCAGCGTCTCCTGAACGATGCGGTGCTCGTCATCGTCGTTCCACTGGTCTTTGTCGACCGGCCGGGGAAGCTGTAGCTCGTAGAAAATCCCGAACTTCATGCCTTCACTCCATCGGCAATCCGCGTACTGCCCGCGAGCCGCCAATTTCGATTATAGGTCGCAGCGGAAGTGCTGCCACTTGACATGTCCAGGCGGCGCCCATACCTTCTTTGACCACGGCGCTCCTCGAAGCAGCGTTAGCGCTTCTGGTTCACGTGTCCCAATCAGGCTAAGGAGGTCCACGCTCTTGGCGAACCAGGCTACGACCGACTTCCCCATCCCGCCGCACCTGACCGGTTTCTTCATTTGGGACAGGCTCCACTGTCCCAGGCCCCTGACTCCGCTCGAACACCAGCTGCTCGTCGAATCGACGGGCATTGGCTTCAGCAAGGCGATCGGGGAAATGGGCTCCGGCATAATCGCCCAATGTCACCTCGTCAACTATTACAACTACCTGACCGGCGTGCCCAGACCGCTGGAGCCGGGAGAAACGCAGGAGCAGCGCGCTGAGAGATACAAGAAGAACGTCGCCGAACTGATGCCCAAGCTCGGGGAGAAATGGGAAAACGAGTGGCTGCCAGCGATCAAGGCGCAGTTGGAACGCTCGCGAAACCCGGACTATTCCGGCCTCAGCGATGACGCCCTCATGGCCCGCTTCGATGAGATGCGGCAGGAAGTCATCTATCGCTGGTACGTCCACGGCATGCTGCTGTACTCGTTCGCCGCGGCCAACGACTTTTCCGACTTCTACAAGGAGAACGTCTCCAACTCCATGGAGGGCTACGAGGCGCTCCAAGGATTCGAGACCGAGGCCACGAGAAGTTCGCGCGGCCTCTGGAACTTGAGCCGGGCCGTGCGAGCCAACCCAGAGCTGCGCGCCCTGTTCGAGACGAAGAGCGGCAAGGAGCTCCACGAGGCGCTCCAGCAAAGCGACGCTGGGAAGGCCTTCCTCCAGGACCTGCAGGCCTATCTAAAGGACTACGGCTGGCGCGCCGACAGCGTTTACGAGCTGACACAGCCTGCCTGGTGGGAGGACCCCAGCATTCCCCTGGGAGCCATCCAGGGCTATCTCAGCATCGACGACGCGCACGGCCCTGACTCCCAACTGGCGGCGGCCATCCGACGCCGAGAGGAGCTGCTGGACCAGGCGCGGCAGAAGCTGGCCGCAGAGCCGGACAAGCTCAGGCGCTTCAATGAGCTCTACGAGGCGGCGAAGAGCTTCACACCCATCGTCGAGGACCACAACCACTGGATCGACCAGATGGGCGACATCGCCATGCGCTACCCGTCCCTCGAAATCGGCCGGCGGCTGGTCAACAAAGGCCTGCTGGACTCCGTCGATGACGTCTTCATGCTACGCGTCGAGGAAATCAAGGAGGCGATGGCCGGCAAGGACTATCGGCCGTTGATCGAGCAGCGGAAGCAGGAGAAGGCGCGCTTCGCCAAAGTCGTACCGCCGCCCGTCTTCGGCCCGCCTCCCCCTCCGAGCGGCGATCCCGTGGAGGAAGTGCTGAACCGTTTCTTCGGCCAGCCCGTGGAACCGAGCAGCGACGCCTCGATCATTACCGGCATCGCGGCTGCGCCGGGCGTGGTCACCGGCCCCGCGAAGGTGGTCCGTAGCCTGGACGAGGCCAGCAAGCTGCAGAAGGGCGACATCATGGTCTGCGAAATGACCTTGCCTCCGTGGACGCCCCTTTTCAGCACTATCGGTGGCGTCGTCTCCGATACAGGCGGCATCCTCAGCCACTGCGCCATCGTCGCCCGCGAGTACCGCATCCCCTGCGTCTGCGGGACGGGGATCGGTACGGTCACGATTAAGGACGGCCAGACGGTGACCGTCGACGGCTCGAAGGGGATCGTCAGGATCGAGTCGTAGAGTGCTGTCCTTCGCCGCGTCCTGAGAGGGGCCAACGAAGCAACGGGTGGTCTCGCGGAGCTTGAAGCGGGCCGGCCGTTGGCTCGCCGGCAAGCGCCGCAGGAGCGGGCGTGCATTGGTCAGCGGCCGGGAGTGGTGGCTTCGAGAGGGCTCTCAGCCGCCCTCTTCCGGCACGAGCCTGGGCGCTTCGGCCGATGCCTCCGGGCGCGAATTCGCGGCAACCGTCGCCCTTTGGGCGCCAACCGCGAGCTCGTGCGCCCTGCCG
>DATMBD010000216.1:0-11456 GCA_035559355.1 Dehalococcoidia bacterium | reverse complement strand
ATCGCCTCGCGGCCGATCCGCGCAGGGCGCACGAACTCGTAGTCGAGGCCTTCCTCGGCGAAGTAGCCCTTCTCTTCGGCGACCCATTCCTGCAGGCGGCCGTGGGGCATGATCCGGAACTTGCTCACTGTTCCCCTCCTTTTTCTTCTAGCGCCGCCCCTCGGGCTTGCGGTTCCAGGGGCGCGCGTCCTTCGCTGCCTTCGATCGCGTCCAGCAGCTCCACGAGGAGCGCCTCCAACAGGCGGCTGCGCTCGCTGCCCAGCGCCTGCAGGACGAGGCGGTCGATGTCATCTCGGGCGCGCTCGAGATGGTCGACGATCGGCCGCGCCTGCGAGGTCAGGAAGAGCTTCGCCCGGCGACGGTCCACCGGATCCGTCTCCCGCGTCACGAGGCCTATGGACATGAGCTTGTCGACGAGGATGGATGTGGACGCCTGGTCCTTGCTCAGCATCGCCGCCAACGCGCCGACGTTAAGGCCAGGGTTAGCATCGATAACCATCAGCGCCTGCGCCTGGACGACGGACAGCTCCTGCTCCAACGCCCGGTCCTGGAAATAGCGCGTCGCCGTCCGGGCTGCCCGCGAGAGCAGAAGACGAAAATCCCTGGGCATAGGCCTATGATACGCCAATAAGTTTCGATTGCAATATGTTTTGAGTAGAGCGTAGCCGCACACGCCCGCCATTCAAGCAGCAGAGGAGATGCCGCCTCTTTTTACCTTCCGTCAGGAAAGAGGAGGCAGCGTCAGGAGCGTGGACGCCAAAGCAGTCCGACGGGAACGAGTCCTGCTACTCTCGCTTCCGCGGCGCGCGGCCGCTGCCCGGCGGGCCCGCGAACGCCTGCGCGACCTCCAGAAACCGCAGCGCGTCCTCCCCAACGGCGACCAGGCGCGTGTCGGACGGGTGTATGCGCTGGGTCACAACCCGACAGAAGTCTCCTGCTGGGCCGGCGATGCGCTGGCGGGCATCGGCGGGGCCCCACGTCCACGTCGCTCCCGAGGGCGCCGTCAGCTCCACGTAGAACGGCTCCGAGGGCGGCGTCAGGCCCCGATTCCGGAAGGCGAAGTCGCGGGTAATCACCCCCAAGTGGGCAACGTGCCGCAGACGGTCGGTATCGACAGGCGGGATGCCGGCCGCGTCATGGATGTCGAGGCCGTGCGACCAATGCTCCATGATCCGCGCGCTGATGAAGGAGCGCGCCCCCATCGGCCGGCCTGCCCACGACGGCCGATCCTCCGGCCTCAGACGGCGCAGAGCTTCACCCAGATGCGCGGCTGCTTGCCGATACCAGGCGAGCACCGCCTTCGGCGGCAGCGACCGCGCCCGCAGCTGGCCCTCCGTCAGCACCCCCTCGCGACGGGTTCCTCCGGCTGGTATCGGTACGGCCAGGACCGCCTCGGCGGCGCGCTCGTCCGTCTCGGCCAGATGAGACACGCAGTCGCGCAGCGTCCAGCCCTCGGCCGGGCTGGGCCGATCCCAGGCATCTTCCGGCAGGCCCTCAAGCAGCTCAACGAGCGCTCGCTGTTCCGCCTCCAGGTCGGCGATGATCGAATGGAGGCCGTCGCCGCCTTCCTCTTCCGCCCCCGTCAAATGAACACCCCTTCGGCAGCGTACTCCGCGATTTCGTCGACTGAGAGCCCGAGGATTTCGCGCATGACGTAATCCGTATCCTCGCCGATGCAGGGCGCCGCCTTGTGGAGCATGCGCTTCTTGGCCGAAAAATGCGTCATGAGGCCGTCGTAGGGAGTCGGGCCGGTCTCGCCGTGCTCCAACGTAACGAAGTAGCCGCGCGCCCGAAGCTGCGGGTCGGCTGCCAGGTCGGTCATGCGCTGGACGACCGAGGCAGGCACGCCGGCGGCGACCAGCCGTAGTTCGAGCTCGCGGCCATCCCAGCCCGCCGCCCAGGCAGCCAGCGTCTCGTCGAGCGCGGCCTTCACCGCCTGGCGTTCGGCCAGGGAATCGAAGCGCTCGTCCGCGAAGCCCTGTAGCGGCGCGACCGACAGCAGGGCGCGCCATTGCGCCGTGGTCTCGACGGCGATGGCGATGTAGCGCTCCGTCCCCCGCGTCCGGTAAACGCCGTGCGGGCAGGCGTAACGGGAATCGAGGCCGGCGGGACCCGCCGTGCGGCCGTTGACCGTCTGGTCCAAGACCAGCGGCTCGACGAAATGAATGGCGGATTCGACCTGCGAGACGTCCAGGTGCTGGCCGAGGCCCGTCCGCCGCCTCTCCAGGATGGCGGCGGCGAGGGCAGAGATCGTGTAGTGCGGCGCGATCACGTCCGTATAGGGGCCGTACGGGCCGGCCG
The DNA here is from genome assembly GCA_035559355.1 of Dehalococcoidia bacterium. GTDB lineage: Bacteria > Chloroflexota > Dehalococcoidia > DSTF01 > WHTK01 > WHTK01. The sequence goes on along the minus strand of DATMBD010000216.1, from coordinate 9,155 downwards.
GAGGCCGGTCAGGCCAGCCGGTGATGTAGTGCAGGCCGGAGATCGCCGCCCCGTGGGGCCCATAACCCGCGAACGACGCCCAGGGGCCGGTCTGTCCCATGAGGCAGGTGCTGATCATGATCAAGTCCGGCCTTTCGCGGCTCAGGGTCTCGTAGTCCAGGCCCAGGCGCTTCATCGTTCCAGGCGTGAAGTTCTCCACGATGACGTCAGCCCAGTCCGCTAGGCGCCGGGCGAGGCGCCGTCCGCCCTCCGTCTTCAGGTTTAGGGCAACGCCCAGCTTGGACGAGTTGAGATTCGCCATGTAGTGGCTGCGGTTGATGCCGGGCTTGCCGTCCATGAAAGGCGGCAAAGTGCGCACGTAGTCCACCCGCGTCGCCGATTCGACGCGGACGACGGTTGCACCGTGGTCGGCGAGCGCCTTGGCCGTGATCGGCCCGACGGCTACCCAGCTGAAGTCGGCGACCTTGAGGCCGGCGAAAGCCTCGCCGAGCCGCTCGCTGACAGGCAATGGCGCGCCGACGCTCCGCGCCGGCTGCTTCAGCCATGCGTCGATCCGGTCCTGGTGCGCACCGAGGACGGGCGCAGGCCGCAGCGGGACCATGGGGCTACGGGAGGGCCGCACGGAATGCCCCGGGTGCAGTCGCCCACCCACCTCGCGCCAGTAGCCGCGCTCCCGAAGGTGCGGGTTCGCGAGCAGGTCCGCGGTCGTGTTCGACGGCCCGAGGTGGACGTCGCTGCTCCAGGCCCATTCGATGAGCTCCGCCTTCGTCTTGAGCTTGAAGAATCGGCGCACGGCCTCGAAAGCGAGCGCGAGCTCCGCCTCGGCCGCCTCGTGCTCGCGCTCCGCCTCCTCCAGCCGTCGCCAATCGATCTCGTCGAGGCGGCGATCATAGCCGCCGGCAGCTGTCAGGGCCGGGAGGACGGTCTTCGGGACGGCGCGAATCAGCTGTGGGTTGCTAGTGGCGGTCACGACCACGTAGCCGTCCGCGCAGGCGGCGCGGCCGAGGAAGCTGCCGGGCCGCTCGGGAGGCGGCTTAGCGCGGTCCTCGCCGCCGCCAGGCGGGTCTCCGCCTGTGTAGTGGGGATAGCCCGCCGCCGCGTTCAGCGTGTAAACGATCGCCTCTTGCATGGACGTGTCCAGATGCTGCCCGCGGCCCGACAGCTCGCGCTCGTTCAAAGCGATGATCGCGTCGGCGGCGGCGCGGGCTCCGGCGTGAAACGACGCCTGCGGGTAGCCCACCGGCAGCGGCGGCCGGTCGTGGTCGCCCTGGAGGCCCAAGCGGCCGCCTGCCGCCTCCAAGGTGAGGTCGGTCGCCGGCCAGGCGGCCTTCGGCCCCTCCTGGCCGTAGGGCGTGACCGAGACGTAGACCAGGCGAGGATTGATGGCTGCGAGGTCCGGGTAGCCGAGGCCAAGATGCGCCATGTAGCCCGGGTCGAACGACTCGATGAGGATGTCGGCGCGTCTTGCCAGCTCGATAAAGCGGCCTCGGTGGTTTTCGTCCTCGAGGTCGAGCACGACGCTAAGCTTGCCGGCAGCGGCCGCGGCCCAGTAGAGCGAATCGCCGTTGCCGGCGTCGAAGGGCGCGCGAGCGCGAGACGGCGAGCCTCCGGGCGGCTCCACCTTCAGCACCTCGGCGCCGAGATCGGCCAGGAGGCGGCCGGCAAGCTCCGCCCGCTCGTTCGCGAGGTCCAGGACGCGAATGCCCGCGAGCAGGGGATGCCCTTCAGTCACAGGCCTCAATCATAGGCAACTCGGGGCGGGAGCGGGCAGAGTATGGCTGCTCGCTCCCGCCGCCGAGACGAACTGGATCCCCCTACCCGGCGAACGGTGGCTTCGTCTTGTCTATCCACCAGTCGATCGCGGTCTCCGTCCAGATTGCGTTGTTGGGCCAGCGCTCCCGCCAGCCCAGTCCGGACACGGCCGGCCACCACACCTCGAAGGGCTTGTTGGTCACGGCCCGGGGGATGAAGTAAGCCTGGCGCGTCATGTAGCGAATCAGGTCGTGCGTCTTCGAGATTTGCTGCTTCTGATCGAAGGTCTTCTGGATGTCTTCGATCATCTGCGTCAGCTTCGGATCGCCTTCGGTCGGGTTGTTGCCGTCCGGCGTAAGGCCGTGGAAGGAACTGCCGCCGGGGTGCCAGGAGCCGAGCATGAGGTTGATAGCGGTCGCGTAGGGACGCTCCGCCTGCACGGAGATGCCGCTGTAGCCTTTGGCAGCGCCGCCGGCCCCGCGCGTGGACGCGCCGCCGCGGTAGCCGAAGTAGTACTCGTTCAGGAACTGGTTGTACTGCAAGGGCTGCTGGTTGACCTTGATGCCGCCGGCCTGGAAGAAGCCCGCGTAGACTTCGACGCCGCGGGTGTAGTACGGGCCGTAGTTGCCCTGCACGTTGAAAGTCAGCGTCGTCTCGAAGCCGTTCGGGAAGCCCGCTGCGGCGAGCAGCTTCTTGGCCTCCGCCAGGTCGAACTTCAGATACTTGGCGTCCGGCCCGAACTCCGCCGAAGTGGGGTCCAGCCAGTAGGGGCCCCATCCGGCCGTGATTACCGAGTTTACGAAGCCGGGCGAGTCCAGCCCCGCCGCTTCGAAGGCGTCCGCGTTGTGCATCGCCAGGTGGAAGGCCTCGCGATCCACCATCATCGAGAACGCCTGGCGCACGCGCACGTCCTTGTAAGGGGAGTTGCCTTCGTAACCAAACCAGACGGAGGGACTGAGGCTGGGGTTCAACGTCCGCGGCTGGTAGAGGATGGTCTTGGGCGCGTCCGCCTTCATGCGGAGCACCTCTTCCTGAGCGCCGCTGACCACGTCTGTCAGGATGTTGCCGGCGCGAAACTGGGCCAGCCTTTGCGCCGCCTCGGTGATGATCGGCACCTCCAGCTTGTCCGGGAAAGGCCGGTTGCTGACGTAGTAGTTGGGGTTCTTCTTCCACACGAAACGGACCGAAGGCTGGTAGTCCTCCAGGAGCCACGGCCCGTTGCCGCGGACGACCTTCTGGGGGTCGAAGGCGCTCTCGGACTCCTTCGGCATGATGTAGAGGTGGTCGGTGGCAGAGAAGAGGCCGATGATCGTCGCGTCCGGCTTCGCCAGCTTGAACACCAGCGTTTCCCTGTCCGGCGTCTCCACGCTCTTCACCGGCGCCGCGGGGTTGCGATTGTTGTCCACGTTCGCGCCGCTTGGGTTGACGCGGGCGAACTTGTTGTAGCTGAAGAGGACATCGTCGATGTCCATCTCGCGACCGCTTGTCGGCGGCCGGTCATCCCACTTCGTGGTGGGACCCCGCCGGAGCTTCATGGTCAGCGTCAGCCCGTCCGGGCTGACTTCATACGAGCGCGCCATCTCCGGCTCCGAGCTCCCATCCGGGAGATTCGGATGAAAGCCGGACTTGAACTTGAGGAGGCGGTTATAGGCGTAAACGGAGCCGAGGTTGACGGTGGACGCCGTGTTGGCGGCCACGGCGTCGAAGTGTTCGATGTCCGTCGTGGCGTAGTGGAGCAGGCTTCCCCCGGGCTTCCCCTGCGATGAAGTGTCCACCGGGGTGTAGACGAGGCTCTCCTTCTTCGATTCCTCGGAGCCGCCGCCGCAGGCGGCCAGGAAGGCAGCCGCGGCAGCGGAGCCGCCGGCAAGCGCCAGCGCTTTCCGGCGCGAAACGCGATCCCGCGCAAACCGGTCCCAATAGCTTGGTATCGTGGACATGGCCTCCCCTTTCTCCTTTGACAATAGGTTGACTATTGATTCACAAATCTTATCCTGTTTCTGTTCGCGTCAAAGAATGAAATCTATTACATGAAACGGGACGCCCTGGTCAAACGAGCCCTCGGCGAACTGCCGTTTCGGGACACGAACTGTTGCCCGGCCCCGCGAGGCCGGTGAGCGGTGAGGGAAAGGGTAGTGCGCGGCTAGTTGAGCTTGCTCACTAGCGGGAGGGCCGCCTTTTCGAGGGCCGAGGCCTCCAAGAGCTGCTTCGCGATCTCAGGCGAAGCATGCGAGAGCCAATTCAGGCGCAGCTTTGCGAGCAGGTGGACGAGCACCTGCTTCTCCTCCTCCGTCAGGCAGCTCAGGAGGCTATTGACGTGTTCGGCCACAGCGGGCAACGCCTTCTCGACCATCTCGACGCCCTTCGGCGTCAGCTCCGCCCACCGCTTGCGCTTGTCCACCGGATCGCCGCCGCGCGCCACCAACCCGTCCGCGACCAGCCCGTCCACGAGTTTCGTGATGTTCGTGGGGCTCACTTGCAGCCGGTGAGCGAAATCACTCATGTAGAGGCGCCGGTTGTCCTGCTGATACAGCATGCGCAGGATGTTGTAGCGGGCCCGGCTAAGCCCCGCTATCGTCTCAAGCGGTGAGTCGGTCACCAGGGTCACGTACGCCCGCAAGATCATCAGATGGGTCTCGAATGTCAGCGCGGGAGTCCCCGGGCATCGCTTGTTGTACCAGGTCGCGAGCTCCCTTACGGGCTGCTCCGCCAGCCGGCCATCCAGAACGGTAAAGTGCGGCATGAGACGATGCCTCGCTTCCAAGACTTAAGCCCCGTTGAGTTGTCGGCTAAGAGTCTAATCCGCCCGCCTCCTAACACGCCAGTATTTTCCAGGTACGGATAACAAAATTTGGCATCCGCACTCGCTTTAGGCCCAGGGATCGATGCTGACGTGGACCGCCCGCTCTCCCGGCACGTCGCCGGCCAGGACCTCGATTGCCTTCCCCGCTTCCTCCAGCGGGAAGGTATGCGTGTGCAGCTTCTCGAGGGGGAAACGGCGCGACTCGATGATGCCGATCGCCTCCATGTAGGCCTGGGCGTCGACCGAGTAGGCTCCCACGACCGTCGCCCCCTTCTGGATGATCGAGTCGCTCACGAACGACATCGGCACGCGGCCCTTCAGGCCGGCGAGCACCACGCGGCCGCCGTGGGTCACCGAAGCGATGGCGTCGATCACCGGCTGGTGGGCCATCGGCGTCACGTCGAGGGCGACGTCGACGCCGGCACCGTCGGTTATCTCCATCACGCGGGCGACGGTATCCTCGCGATCGACGTTGATCGTGTAGTCGGCCCCGAACTCGCGCGCCAGGGCCAATTTGTGCTCGTCCTTTTCGAGCCCTGTGACGATGACGGTGGAGGCGCCGACCATCTTGGCCGCGATGACGGCCATGAGGCCCCGCTGGCCCGGCCCCAGGATGAGCACGCTATCGCCGAGCTTGGCCCCTCCGAGGTGCGCCACCCAGCGCACGCCCGCCCCCAGAGGGTTGAACATCACGGCCACGTCCGCCGGCAGGCTCTTGTCCACCTTGTGGACGATCGCGTTTGGGTGCAGATACAGGTATTCCGCGTAGCCTCCCCAGAGCGCCGGCTCCCGTTCGATGGGCGTGTTCCCTCCGTAGCCTGCCGGCTTGTTGCGGCAGGCCATGTACCGCCCCGTGAGGCAGAGATCGCAGTTCCGGCAAGGGACAAGGATCTCAACAGCCACGCGGTCGCCTGGCCCCACTTTCCAGCGTTCGGCCGCGCGTTCGCCGATCTCCTCGATTATCCCCAACGGCTCGTGGCCTGGTATGCTGGCGGGCCGGGGCCGCTCGCTCCGAAACGACTCCACGTCGCTGCCGCAAATGCCGCAGCGCTCGACGCGCAGCAGCGCTTCGTCCGGGCCGATCTTCGGGCGCGGGAAGCGCCGCACTTCCATGGCGCCGGGGCCGGTTCGAACGGCCGCGCGGACCAGCTCTGACATCTCGGTCCTCCTCGAACTTCAGCCTATTTTCCCGAAGGCTGCTCCACGCCGATGAAGCGGAAGCAGTTGTCCCAGCAGATCGCGTCCACCTGCGCCTGGAGCAGGCCCAGCGAACGAAGCGTCTCGCCCGCGCGCGCTTCCCGCTCCATAGCCGGGAAGTCGGTGCCGATCAGCAGCCGGTCGGGGCCGAGCATGTCCACCAAATAGCGCAGGGCGCGGCGGTCGAACACCAGGCTGTCGTAGAAAAACTTGCGCGCCGATTCGGTAGGCGAGACCGGCGCTTGGTTCGGCCTTGTCGCGAATTCCGGCCGCTGCGATCCCTCGTTCCAGGAGCCGCTCCAGAAATACTGAGCCCGGGTGAGCATGAGCGGAAAGCCGCCAGCGCCGTGGCTGAAGGCGAGACGCAAGGCGGGACACTTCTCCGCCAGGCCGCTCGCCACGACCGACACGGCAGCGACGCCGATCTCGGCAGCGATGCCGAAGCCGGCTCCCGCCGCTTGCGGGTAGCGCTCCGAGAACGTAGGGCCAAGCCCGTGCACGAACACGCACATGCCGGTGCGTTCCGCCTCCTGGAAAAACTCCAGGAACTGAGGCTCCCCCAGTGACTTGCCGGCGATGTTGGATGCGATTTCGACGCCGACGAAGCCCTGACGCTTGAGCGGGGCCAGTTCTGCCGCTGCGAGCTCAGGAGCCTGCATCGGGACGATGCCGAGAGGGTAGAAGCGGCGCGGCCTATATTCGCAAAAGCGCGCCAGCCACTCGTTCACGGCCCGGCAATAATCGAGGCCCGCTCTGGGAGGAAACGAATAGTTCAGGAAGGTGGGGAGGGGAGAAATCACCTCCATGTCGACGCCCGAGGCCTGCGAGGAGGCGATTCGCTGCTCCAGGTCCCACCACAACGGCGTCGCGTTGAAGCGCGTCTGGCCCATGACCAGGACGGGAACATCCCCGGACTTGTCGATCACGGGCCAGCGATCGCTCGCGATGCCCGGGGAGGGCGGCCGGATCGTGTCCGGGACCACGTGGGCGTGCATGTCGATGAGCATGCCGGCCTCCTAGGCAGGAGGATGCAATGAATCTAAGGGCGCGGCGATTTTGTCGCTTCCGCGGGAGGTCTGTCAACCGCCCTCTGACGACGATGCCTCACCATGCGGGCAGCGGAGGGAAAGACATGGGAGGCAGGCGCCTCCCATGTCTACGTCCCAGCTTAAACCCGGCGCAACGGCGGCTTGGTATCGTCCAGCCACCAGTACATGTTCTGGATGCGGTTCGTGTTCTGCTGGGCGCCCTTGTAGGCTTCGAAGTTCTGAACCGCCGGCCACGCCATCGAAAAGCCTGACGCCCCTCCCAAGCCCATGATGGCGTACATCTTCTTGGCCAGGTAGCGGTCCAGTTCCTGCGTGATCGCCTTGCGCTTGTTCGTATCGAACTCCTGCTGGGCGCGCTTGATCTCCCTGTCCACGTGCGGGTCGCCGGAACCGTCGCCCTTTTCGCCCGCGTCGAAGCCCAGAAAGCTCGTCCCCGCCTTGGAGAAGTACCAGAACGTCAGCACTCCGACGGCGTCCGACGACGTCGGCGGCGGCCCGGACCGGTACGCGACCCCTTCGAACTGCCCGTTCACGTCACGAAACTTGGGGATGAACTCCGTCTGGTAATCGATCCGGTTAGGAATGAAGCGCACGCCGATCTCCGCCTGCATGCCCTCACGGACTTCAACCTCGCGCGGGAAGTTCACGCCGTATTCGGTGCCTCGTGGCCCAGAAGACATGAGCTCGAGGCCGTTGGCGAAGCCGGCCGCGGCCAGGAGCTTCTTCGCCTCTGCGACGTCGTGCTTGTAGTACTTCGCATTTGGCCCGAACGCCTTTTCGTCCCGCGGGTCAAGCCGCCAGCCATCGTACGCTTCGACGACACTGCTGATGGAAGAGAACCACCGCCGCTCAACGGGCAGCCCCGCCGCCTCGAACGCCGGAGCGTTGTTGAACACGTCTATCCACAAGTCACGGTCGTACGCCATGGAAAGCGCTTGTCGCACCCGCTCGTCTCTTAGCGCAGCCGTCTTCCAGCCGAAGATGAGCCGCACTCCGAACGAAAGGGCGCCGGACTGGTAGAGAGAAATCTCGGGGACGTCACGCTTGAGCTGCAGGACGTCCTCCTGCTGGATGCCGGTGCCCACCAGGGGGACGTAGATGTTCCCCGCCCGGAACTGCGACGCCATCTGCGCGTACTCCGGGATGATCGGATATTGGATTTCATCCACCCAGGCGACGTTCTTGTCGTAGTAGTCGGGGTGCCGTTTGAGCGTGATCGCTACCGACCGCTGATAGTCGGCCATGTAGTACGGTCCCGTTCCGATCATCTTCGCGCGCGGGTCGTACTGGTCTCCCGCCTCTCTCGGCAGGATGTTGAAGTTCTCGCGCGCGCCGAACAGGGCCAGCGCGTAGACCAGCGGCTCGTTCAGCTTGACGACGACGGTCTGAGAATCCGGCGCAGCGACCGAAAGCACGGGCGCAGCGGGGTTGACAGCGTTTACGAGCCCTCCCCGCTGGCTGCCAATCCGGCTAAACCTCTCCCAGCTGAAGATGACGTCTTGGACATCGACGGCGCGGCCGTTGACCGGAGCGACTGGGTGCCACTTTGTGCCGGGCCGCAGCTTGAAGGTGATCTGAAGCTTGTCCGGGCTGAGCTCCCAACCTTCGGCGAGGTCGCCATCGACCTCTTCCGTGGCGAACTCCATGATTCCCGGCTTAAAGCCGACGAGACGGCCCATGACCGTCTCGTAAAACGGCACGACTGGAGCGAAGTTCTGGTGGGGGTCCAAGCTCGGGGCGTCTGCGGACACGTTCCTTTTGAGGACGCCGCCGCGCCGCGCCTGCTTTGTTGTATCGACGGGCTTCGTCAGGAGGCCAGAGGTGTCCTTCGGGCCCTCCTCCCAGGAGTCTTCCTCGCCGCCGCACGCCGCGGCGAGAGCAGCTCCGGCGAGGGCCGCACCGGAAGCGATCAGCGCCCGCCGCCTCCTTATCCGGGTCTCAAGCGCGCCCTGCCAGTAACCGTGCGTCATGGACACTCAGCCCCCTTTCTTGCTCAGTCCACCTCCCCGTGCGGGAGCGGTTTGGAGATGAGCTCCTTTATCTGCTCGATCATGTCGCTCTGGTCGTACGAGCGCAGGAGATTGATCCGGTTACGGCTGGGATCGCCGGCGTGCCAGTACTCGTAGATGTCCTGCCGCATGCCGAAAGACGACATCGCGAGCTCGTGGGCCAGCCGGAAGAGGCGCGACTTGTATTCCACGTCCACGTCCTTGCCCCGCATGAAGCGCTGCAGGAACGGCCGCAGCTCCGGGTTGGCGAGGTCGTTCTCGCTCGGCTGCATGACGATGCCGGAGCCGCAAATCTCGCGCAGAAGCTCGGTCATCCGCCAAGTGGTCTGCGCCATCCATACCGTGATC
>DATMBD010000215.1:0-3358 GCA_035559355.1 Dehalococcoidia bacterium | reverse complement strand
GGCCCCGGAACCTCCGGGGCCGTTCTTGGTTGGTTGCGAAGGGCAGGGCCCTGTTTTGCGATGGCCCCTCAGTACTCCTGACGGAACCAGCCGCCGCGCGCGAGGTCGTGGTAGACGGTGAGCGGTGGGCCGTCCTCCGGGGCGACACGGAAATAGAGGCGGCTCACTGCCTCGCCGCGCCACCAGTGCTGGTCGATGCGCCAAGGCCGGCGCGCCAGGGCGACGTCTTGCCAGCGGCCGGCGATGCGCACCCGCAGCGGCGCGCCGTCCTCGCCCGCCTCCACCTCGAGCGCCCGCGGCTGCTTCAGGCGTCTGATTCGACGAGTATCTGTCTCTCTTCCGGTATCGCCGACCATGGTTCCACGTCCACGCACTGATAGATGGGGGAATGCCCGTAGCGAGCCTTGAGCTGGCGCACGGCTTCCTGGAGCTGCCGCTGCAGGCGGCCGCGCTCCCCCAGCGCCAGTTGCTTGCCCGTCTCGCCTGTGAGGCCGCCGAGGCGCAGCGTCAGGCCCCGGATCGCCTGCGGCGGCGGGGCGTTCGTCAGAGAGAAGCGTAGGAGGAAGCCGAGACGCTCCTGCTCGCTGATCGCCTCCCGGAAGACAAGGCGCCGCTCCCAGCCGCGGCCGGAGACGAGCTCCGCCGTCAGCGTCAGTTCCCGGGCAGCGCGCCCGCGCAGGGGCACTCGCAGGCGGGAGAGGAGCTGCCTGGCGGCGGCCACCATCACGTCGACGCCCGCGACCGGAGCTTCGAAGCTCAGCGAGGCTTCCAGCTTCTCGGCCCGCTGCCGTGGCCGCAGCGGGTCTGGGTCGATGCCGTTGGCGAGCTGCCAGAGCCTGCCGCCTTCCTTGCCAAACTGCGTTTCCAGCTCCGGCCGGCTCAAGGCCGCGACCTCTCCGATGGACTCGAAGCCGAAGTCCAGGAGCCGGGCAACGATCTCCGGCCCGACGGGCAAAAGATCGATGGCGAGCGGGGCGAGAAAGGCTGCTTCTTCGCCGGCGGGGACGCTGCGCCAGCCGTGCGGCGCCGCGCAGGACGCGGCCGCGAAGGCCGGGAATTTGCCCTGGGCGAGGCCGACGCAGGCCACCAGGCCTGTCGCCTCCTGCACGCCCGCGGCGATACGCCGGCAGAGGCCGGCATCGCCGGCGTAATGGGCGTCGAGGCCGGTCGCGTTCAGATAAGCCCGGCCCAGGCCCGCATCCTCGACCTCCGGGCTGACCTCGTCGAGGGCGTCGAGAGCGGCCTCCCACTTGCCGCGATAGAGGACCGGGTCCGGCGCCAGGACGGCGGCCTGGGGGCAGAGGCCCAACGCCTGGCGGAGCGGCATGCCCGGCTGCACGCCGGCCTCGCCTGCGGCGGCCGAACACTCCAGCACGCGCTTCGGCTGATCGGCGTCGCCGACGATAAACGGCCGCCCGGCGAGCCCAGGTTGGGCTTGCGCCTCGACCGCGCACGCAAAGCGAGGGACGGACACGAACGCGATTCGCAACGGACTCCCTCGCTCCGGGCGGGGTCGGAGCGCCTTCAGTATAGCACGCCTGTTCTATTAAGAGGGCGTCTTCCTTGTCGGCGATGGCAGCAGCTTCCGCCGCAGGGTGGGAAATCCAAGACGGTCGCACCGGAGCCCGAGACGCCTGATCCGGCGCGGCGGCACTCGACCGGAGCCGCGCCTTTCCTGACAATGGAGCACAGACCTGTGACCCGCTCCATTCCCGAAGCCTCTTTCGATGCGCGTCCGGCTTCTGATGCTCTCTCACCGGCGAAGCAGGACGTCCCGGATTACTTGCGCCCCGGCCTCAAACTCGTCATCGTCGGCATCAATCCCGGGCTGCGCTCGGGCGCAAGCGGCCACCATTACGCCTATCCCGGCAACCACTTCTGGCCGTTGCTGCACGCGTCGGGCCTCATACCGGAGCCCCTGACCTACGCCGAAGACCATCGCGTGCTCGAATTCGGCATCGGCCTCACGAACCTCTGCGACCGCACCACTCACGAGGCCAGCGAGCTGACGCCCGAGGAGCTGGCCCAGGGGGCAGACGCGCTGCGGCGCAAGCTCCTCTTCTACCAGCCGAAGGTCACATGCTTCAACGGCATGGGAATTTACGAGGCGTTTTCCGGCCGCAAGAAGGTGGCCCCGGGGCTCCAGCCGGAGCGCCTGGGGCAGACGCTGCTCTTCGTCGTCCCTTCCTCCAGCGGCCGCACCGCCGCCTATCCCCGCCAGCGCAAGCTGGAGTTCTTCCGCGAGCTGAAAGCGCTGGTGGACAGCGTGACTGCGGGGGCGGCGGTGTGACCGAAGCCTCGTTCGAGCGTCGTGAGGAAGCCGCAGCCCGCCGGGGGGAGCGCCGCGTCTTCTCCGCCCGTCTCAACGCCTTTCTGGATCAGCTCTACGAGGGCCAAACGCCCAACGCCGGCTCGTTTTGCTCCTTCTGCTACAACCCGCTCCCGCCCGGGTACGAGCGCTGCGATCATTGCGGCCAGGCCGTCACGGAACGTCCTCCCATCCAAACGCTGCCCGGAGAGGTTCTGGAGATGCATCGCAGGATGCGCAAGCGGGAAAGCGTGATCGTCAACGCGATGGCCTACCTGGGCCTCGCCTTGGGCCTCGCCCTCTTCCTCGGCATGGTAGCGATCAACGTCCTGTATATGGACAGAGCCCTTTGGTTCTTCGTGCTCGCCACGGCCGTGTTCCTGGTCGGGAGCCGGCTGCTTGCCGGGCTCCTAGGCGGGATCCTCGGCGACGAGATCGCGTATCGCTACGCGAACAAGCGCCTGGCCGAGGACTGGGCGGCGCACGTCGCCCGTCGTGAAACGCGACGGACGGAATGATGCAAGCCCGTGGCGGGCGCGCTATTCCGGCGCCTGGGCGCCGTCGCGAGGGCGATTGCCCACGCGCGCCATCATCTCCCGGAACGCGGACAGCTCCTGAGCGCCTACCATGCCCAGGCGCTGGTTGAACACGAAGGTCGGGATCGCGGTCACGCCGATCGCGCGCGACCAGGCGATCCCCTCATCGACCGTCCGCTGGTAACGACGGTCGACCAGGGCCTCGCGTAGAGCCGGAGCGGGCAGGCCGCTCTCCTCGCCCAGGCGGACGAGCACGTCAACATCGCCGATATCCAGGAGCTCTTCGAAGTAGGCCTTGAAGACCCGTTTGTGGAACGCCCACGGGTCGCCGTATTGGGCGGCAAATTCCGCCGCTTCGAGGGCCAGATGGGAGTAGGACGTCAGCGTGCGGCCGCGCGAGAACTTCAGTCCCAGCCGCTCCCCCCGGAGCTCGACGGGTGTAGGGGGAGCAGCGGGCGGCGTTATCCGTCGTGGCGGCATCCCCTCAGGGGGCGTTTCCGGGCGGAGGAGGAAG
>DATMBD010000214.1:0-4401 GCA_035559355.1 Dehalococcoidia bacterium | reverse complement strand
AGGGACGCGGGAAGCCGGCGGCGGATCGCCGCCGTGAGTGCGCCGGGCGCCACCCTGGCGGGCTGGCCGTCGGAACCTTCCCTCCTAGGCACCGGCGGGTCTTCGCTGACGCCGTTTGCGGAGGTCTCGAGGACGCAGGATGTTCGATCTCGACGTGAGCGCCTGGAACATCGCCGCTCGCACGGCCGTCGTCTACGTGGCCTTGCTGGTCGGCCTGCGTCTCGCCGGCAAGCGGGAACTGGGTCAGATGACGCCGTTCGACCTGGCCGTCGTACTCCTCATCGCCAACGCCGTCCAGAACGCGATGGTGGGCCCCGACACATCGGTGACGGGCGGGCTCATCGCTGCAGGTGTCCTTCTCGCCGTGAACCGGGGGGTCGCGTTCGGGCGCGATCGGATTTCCTGGTTTCGCCGCGTCGTTGAGGGCACGCCCACCCTGCTGGTCGACGACGGCAGGCTCCTGACAGACCACCTTCGGCGGGAAGGTCTCGACGAGGATGAGGTCCTGATGGCGCTACGGGAGCACGGGTTCGCGGACCTGAAAGGGATCCGGATGGCGGTCCTGGAAACCGACGGGTCCATCAGCATCATTCCGAAGCAGGGGCGGCCGAGCCGCACGCGGCGGCATGTCCGGTTCACAAGGCGAGGGATATGAGGGCGGAGGGGCGCTGAAGCCCGGTGTGCCTCTGTCAACGGGCCCATCGCCGCGTGTGGAGATGCGGTTGGTCCCGGTCGCGGACTTCCCCTATCATCCTCTCTGACTCATGGTGGGGCGCCGAGTGGTTCTTGTTGCCGCGGTGCTGGCTGCCGGCACGCTCTGGGGCTCGTGGGACACGCCGCCAGTCGCGCTCCAGGTCAGCGCCGGCTGCGGGCGCCGGCCGACGATCGCTCTCACTTTCGATGACGGCCCGAATCCGCCCTACACGGATCGAATTCTTCGCGTGCTCGACGTCTTCCATGCCAGGGCGACCTTCTTCGTCGCCGGCGTGGCGGTGCAGCGTGCGCCTCAGGACGTACGGCGAGAGGTGAAGAGCGGGATGGCCGTCGGCACCCATTCGGATCTGCACGCGCCCGACTACGCGAACTGGTCGTCGAGGGCGTTCCGCGAGGATCTGTACCGGGCGCAGCGGAAGATCGCGGCGGCCGCCGGGTTCTCCCCGAGGCTCTACCGCCCTCCGTACGGGCGGGCGAGTGGGACCATGCGGCGGGTGCTGGGCGAGGAGGGGATGACCATCGTGGGCTGGGACGTCGACTCGCGGGACTGGGACCGCGGGACCAGCAGCGAAGCCATCGTGCGCAACGTGGTGCAGTCTGCTCACCCGGGCGCCATCGTGCTGCTCCATGACGGAGGGCTGGGGGGTGGAAATCCGGACAGGACGCAGACGGTGGAGGCCTTGCCTTCGATTATCCAGGGGCTGCGGCGCCGGGGGTATACGCTGGTGACGGTGCCAGAGATGACCGGCCTTCCCGAGCGGTCAGGACAGCAGCGGAACGACGTATGCGTGGCGCGGTAACGCTCTCGGTCCGAAGGGCCGGCTGGCTGACCATCGCGGCTTCCCGGGCTCAGGACGGCGTCGCCATTGCCTCGCTGGGCGGCGTGGCGGTGCTCGCCGGTATCGTGCTGTCCAAGCCCTTCTTTCTGGGCGCCGATTCCGCTCACCACTACGCCCATGTCTGGTACATCTCCGATCAGCTCTTTCGCCACGGCCGTTTGCCGCTAAGGGTCGCCTCGCTGGAGTCGGGACAGGCGTTGACCTTTCCGTACGGGGTCGTCCCGTGGATGCTGGCGGCGCCGTTCCGACTGATTCTTGGCGACTGGGCGGTGACCGCGATCATGGTGCTGGGGTTCGCCTTGTACGGGTACAGCCTGGCCGTGGCGTTTCCCGCTCTGCGCGATGTTCGCCTGCTCTCCCTGGTCTATGCGGATACGTTCCTCATCGAAGCCCTAGTGTCGTTCCAGATGGCGTTCCTGTGGAGCCTTGTGTTGTTCTTCTTCTTTGTCGCCGCGCTGAATCGTCGCCGGTGGGTGCTGGCCACGTCGCTGGCCACAGGCACGTTCCTCACGCATCCCTTCGCTGGACTGATGATTATCCCGGCCGCCTTGGCGTGGCACTTCGTGCGGAGGCCGGAGGACCGGCGGGTTCTGCTGGCCGTGGGTGCGCTCACGGCGGCGCTGGTCGCGCCGTACGCGCTGTACCTTCATGGCTCTCCGGTCTTTCAGGACACGCGCCGTTCTTATCTCGTGGGCACCCTCCGCTGGATCGCCCGGTATCGCAGCCCCATGGTGGCGCTGCCCTTGGGGTTGGCGGCGGCCTCCCGCCCTGCGCGTCGCGCCTACCTGCCGCTCTTCCTCGCCATGGCGCTGGTCTTTGGCCATCGTATCCTGCATCAAGACGTGAACACCTTCGGCCTCGATCGCTATTCCCGCCCGTTCTACGGCGCCTTCATCCGGTCTCCCGCGTTCGATCGCTCGCTGGTCTATCGCGTGCTGGAGCCCAACGACCGGGAGGATGGCGCGTATCAGCTGTTCCGCCATGGAGCCGTTCTGGCCCAGGACTTCTTCGATCAGAGTCAGATGCGGCGCTGGTGGGACACGCTCGACCAGTACACCTGCTTTCTCTCTGCGCGCAGGGTCGACATGGTCATCCTGGAGAAGGACTACCCGCTCAAGTTCTCGCAAAACGAGGATGTCCGTTTGCGGGAGCTCGAGGAGCGCGGCCAGGCGCGCGTGTGGTTCCGCGACGAGCGCGGGCGCTTCACCGTCTATGACGTCCGCGGCGCGCGCCGCGAACCGGTGCGCCTGGCCGACTGCCATCTGTAACGCCTCGCGACCGAGATCCGGCAGTCCCCGGAAGGTCTCCCCGCCACGGTCATTGCCGGCGAGGTCGGGCCCGTCGCGAGGGCTGGCTGACCCGCTGAGGTAAACGGCCTCGTAACGGGATCTTAACGTCCAGGCAATGCGCCGGATACGCCCACGTAACCGGGGCTCTTTACGCTCCTCCCCGTTGAATGCTTCCACGAGATCGAACGTCCCGCGCGACAGCGAGGCTGCGTCGGTCCCTTTGACGCTGACGGCGTGGTGGCGCGCGTTCCCCGCCTGCGGGAGGAGTCCGGTGGCTGACCGCTCGGACGGTGCCAGCGAGGCAGGCTTCTGCCCCGGATGTGGAATCCGGATCTGGTCCCTCTGGGGGTTTTGCCCGCGATGTGGACGCAACCTGGCCGATCTCCACCTGGCGGTGTCAGGCGCCGCGGGGCGTGAGGTACCCGAAGAGGCCAGCGGCTCGCCGCACGTCGGGGAGGCGTTGCGACTGCTGCGTGCAGGGTTGGCGGACGAGGCTGCGGCCCGCCTCCGCGCCAGCCTCGCCGAGACGCCCGGGGACATCGAGGCGCGGCTGATCCTCGCACAGGCGCAGTTCGAGCGGGGCGCCATCACGGAGGCGGGCGCGCTTCTGGACGAGGCCGCGAATCTGGGGCCTGATCGGTTCGACGTCCGGCTCCGGCGGGGCGAGTTTTTCGCCCGCCTGGGCATCTACCAGCGAGCGTTCGCGGAGCTTGACGCTGCGCGTCGGCTTCCCGTTCCTGACTTCGCTTCCCTCTTGTACTGCGAGGAACTGCGGCGCTGGGTGGCCGAACGCGCCCGGCTGGCAGTTCTCAGGGAGCCTGCGTTGCCGCCGGCTCCCCGCTGGCTGAGGTCGTTAGCCCACAGGGTTTGGCCCTGGCATCGACAGCCCGAAGGACAGCTAAGGTAGGAGGACAGTCGTGGCCACGGCACTACTCTTTATCGCCATGCTTATCATCACGCTGATGCGCGTGGTGCTTCCGCGAGGCGCGCGGATCCACGGCCACCCGCTGAGAACGGTCGCACTCTCGTTCAGGGAACGCGTCCTTTTCCAGCGTGTCAACCTGTACGCGATTGGATTCGTGCTGTTGCTGACCGCGGCCACGGGTCTCGTATCGACGGGCTGGGAGCTGTTGGTCGTCGTCACCGCGTCGGGGATTCTCCTTCTTCCCGTGCGATTGGTGCTCACCACGGAAGGGGTGGCCACCAACAACGTCGTGTTCCGCCCGTGGGAAGAATTTCTCGGGTTCACGGCCGAGCGACGGCGCATCCGCCTTCACGCCAGGGCCGGGACCCGCGACCTTGTGTTACCGTTGCTACCCGCCCGGCAGGGCGAGGCGCTGGCGGTGATTCAGCACTTTTTGAGGCCGTCCGGGCACCCCGCCTCCTGCGTGATCCCTGTCGAACAACCGACGGGCGGGCCTGGCGCCAGGTTCCGGGCATTGTGGAACCGTCTCCCCAGGAAGCGGCTGCTTGTGGGATCGGCGCTGGTCCTTCTGCTCTCCGGCGCTGTCTTGTTCGCGTCGGGAGGGACGGCCTTGGCTCGGTGTCCGGAAGGAAAG
>DATMBD010000213.1:0-4200 GCA_035559355.1 Dehalococcoidia bacterium | reverse complement strand
CATCGGCGCTATCCGAAAGTGCGAGAAGGCGTCCGAGGCGCGCGGCGAGGTCCAAAGCGTATGGGCGATGCTCAGCTTCGCCGCCGAACAGCCTTGGTATCAGGACGGCCTCGACGAAGGCGAGGCGAAGGGCCTGAAAGGGGCCTTCGAGGCTTATGCTGAGTCGCTAAGCGACCGCAACGCGCCACCCATCGGCCCAGTGCTCAAGACGACGATCGCGAGCGGCCTTTTCACCGTCGTGGACCTGCCGGAGTCGCGGGAGATGGTGTTGCTGGCCTCCGCCGATGATCCTCCTCTAGGCCAGCAAGCTCTGGCTTTGGCGGCCGAGTATCTGCCCCAGATAGAATCGCTGGTCGGCGCCTATCCCTACACGTTCCTCTACATCATGATCACGGACCTGCCGGAGGTGTACGCGGGCCTCTCCTACGACGAATTCATCGCCATTAGCCCCCGTTACCTCGACCGCCAGACGATCGCCCACGAGCTTACCCACTCCACTCTGTACGGCATCTTTCCCATCTGGTTCGAAGAGGGCTTCGCGCACTTCATGGAGTATTACCTGACCGGGACCCTGGAGGATGGCGCCGCCGTCCACACGGCCGACTTGCAATTCCTGCGCCGAGGCACGAAGCTCGACCTGCGCCCCAAGCCCGGCTATGACGGCGCCGATTACATGGCGGAGCGCGCGCAAGGCTTCCTCTTCATCAAGGGCATCTTCGACACGAACGGCATCGATGCCGTCGTCGGGCCGGTGCGGAGCCTCCGCACGCGCACGGTCAATGCTCAGGAGCTGGTCTGGACGTTCGCGCAGTTCGGCACCGCGGAGCAGCAGCAACGGCTGGCGGGGTTCGTCTGCCAGGGCGTCGTCGGCGCCACGCGCGATTACTGCGCCATCGCCGCCCGAGCGCGTCCGTAGCGGTTGAACGCCGTTGGGGCTGCGCCTATCATGGCTTGCGGTCCGAGGCGACTGCTTGCAACGCCGCCGAGAAAGGTTCACGTCAGCGATTTTGATCCCGTCTTTCGCCCCCCGGCCAGCGGCTGCCCTGAAATTGGCCTTCGCGGGCTTCCTCTTCATCCTCTCCCTGGCGGCCGCGGCCGCATTCTCGCGGCCGGCCGGCATTGCGTCCGCGCAGCCGATGGGTGCGGTGCTCGACCTTCCCCTGGTGGACTGCAGGGGCTTCGGAGTCATGGAGGCCAGCTTCGGCTGGCTGCCTGCCCCGGGGACGCAGCGGCAGTGGTTGGAGCTCTCAGTCTTCGATAACGGCTTCGCGCCTGGGACGTTCGTCAGCACGGAGCTCCCGGCGGATGCTGCGTCCCATAGGGCGCCGGTTCTTCGGCCGGACCTTCCGAACTTCTGGCGCATCCGGTCCGAGACGGCGGAAGGGCCGACGATCTCCGCGACGGGCGCGTTCATGCCCTGCTACGGCCCCATTCTCCTTCAGGGGCCCCTCTACTGCCACTTCGGCTCGATCGCGACGGTGGAGTTCCGGTGGGCGCCGCTGGCAGTGCCCACCGGCCAGCAATGGTTGGAGATCAGCCCCGACCCGGCATTTCCGGAGGGGGCGCTGACGCGGATCGGGCCTCTCTCTCCCGCAACCCAGACTTTCCGCCGCGGTGGCTTTGGCAATGGCGAGACGGTGTTCTTTCGCGTCGTCTGGGTGGACACGGACGGCAACGAACGCGTCAGCCAGGTAGGCGGTTTCACCCCTGACTGCCTCTCGAGCGTGAGCAGCGCCATCTACCCTTCCGATGACACGCTGGCCATCCCGCGGCTTGGCATCCGGGCGCCGGTCAACGTCAGGGACGTTGGTGGGGATGGGGTTCTCGGCGTGCCTGAGGGCGCGTACGACGTCGTCCGCTACAACTTCGGGCAGTATCCGGAGCTTGCTTCCTACCCCGGCCAAGGGGGGACGACGCTCATCGGCGGCCATCTCGACTACTACGTGGTGGGGCCGGCCGTCTTCTGGCCCCTGCGCCGGGCTGAGGTAGGAGACGTTGTCGAATACCGGCTGGGCGACGGAACGGTGCTGACCTACGTTGTCGACTGGGTGGCGGACATTCCCTGGGACGAGAGCCTCAACCCCTACATCGTCCAGGGCGGGGATTCCCTCATCCTGATCACGTGCACCGGAACGTTCGACCGCTCGGTGCGCCGCTACGACCTGAGGCGCTTGGTGCACGCTACGCGACAGTGACCTGGCGGCGTGCTGCCTGCGATAGGTGAAGAAAAGAGGCCGGCAGACGCCGGCCTCGATCCTTCTCGCCTTTGGACCCGGCTACTTCCGCATGGCGATGCGCGCCCCAGGCATGAAGCCGTCCACGCGCTCCAGGTCAATGATCACGGGTACGCCCTTCTTCTCGCGGTCGGCGTTCTTCTCCGCCTCCGGAATGGCGTTGTAGACCTGCTCGCGCATCGATTCCGAGTTGTCGATGTGGGCAACGCCACGGAACTGGAGCATAGCGCGGTTCTCCGGGCCGGGGTCGCGGAAGAGGAGGGTGACGCGCGGGTTCTTCGCCAGTGCCTTCGGAAGACCGCCCTCTGGGTTGCGGGCCCAGATCGCGAGCTGCGTGTCGCTGTGGACGTGGGTGCTGCCTCGGAACGAGAGGCTCGGCTGGCCGTTGTCATCGACGTAGGCGACGATGACCGGCTTGCCGTTCGTGAAAGCGTTGTTGATCGCTTCGCGGATCTGGTCGTTGAGCTTGAGTTCGGTCAGAGCCTCGGGTGCTTGCTGTTGCGTCATGTATTTTTCCTCCTGCTGTGCTTTTTGCCGTGACCTCGCCGACTATATTAGCCCCGGGCCAGCCTGTGAGGTAGCCGCACGCGCTCGCCAGCGCTGCCGCGAACGGACGTTTCAGCGCGACCAGAGCCGCGCAGTGGCAAGCCTGGCCCCCTCCGCCAAAGCCTCGAATTTCGCCCAGGCAATCGACGGGTGGCCTACCCGCGGTCCCAGGCCGCAGTCGGTGCTCGCGATCACGTTTTCGCGGCCGAAGATGCGGGCATAGCGCTCGATGCTCTCGGCCACGAGCTCCGGGTGTTCGATGAAGTCGCTGGCGTGTCCTACGACGCCCGGAAGGATGACCTTGCCATCGGGAATGCGAACGTCCTGCCAGGCGCGCCAGTCGTGGGCATGGCGCGGGTTGGCCGCCTCCACCGCATAGCCGTCGGCGCGGACCATGAGCACGAGGTCGATTATGTCCCGCATCTCGATGTCGTACTTGTGGGGGCCGTGGTAGCTGCCCCAGCAGACGTGCAGGCGGACGCGGTCTGGAGGGATGTTGCGCAGAGCGTGGTTTAAAGCCTCGATGCGCAGCTGGGCGTATTTTCGATACGCCGGCACGTCCATGTCCGGGTGCATCTGCCAAGCATCGGCAAGGTCGGGGTCGTCGATTTGGAGGACGAAGCCGGCCGCGACGATGGCCTCGTACTCGACGCGCATGGCCTCGGCTATGGCGTAGAGGTACTCTTCGTCGCTCTGGTAGTACTCGTTGCGCAGCCAGTGCTCGATCGTCCCGGGAGAGACGGCGGACATGAAGGCTTCCTCAGCCGGCTCTTCCTTCAGCGCTGCGGTCAGGTTGTCGATGTCAGCCTGGAGGGCGTCCTGTCCGATGTACGTCAGCGGCGCGACGCAGGCGTCCGAGCGGGACATGCCGCCTGTCGACGTGATGCCGCCGCGCGTGTTGGGACCGCGGCCGGGTCCCAGGAGCTCGAAGTACTCCGGGAACTCTCGCGCGTCGCGGCCGTAGATCGGCGCCCGTCCAGAGCCAGCAGGCGCGGGGCGCTGTTCGTGGCCGCCGAGGCGCTCGCGCGCGTACGTGGACCAGCTGCGCTTGGACTGCTCGCCGTCGTTGACGATATCGATGCCGGCCGCGCGCTGGCGCCGCACTACCTCCAAGACGGACTCCCGCACGCGCGCGCGCAGGGCTGCAGCATCGTACGGCTGCCCCTCGTCCTTGGCGATGAGCATGAGCCGCAGGTCGTCCGGGCGCGGAAGGCTGCCAACGTGGGTCGTCAGGATGCGGTCGGTGCTGCGTCGCATGAAGCCCCCTGGTCGAGTGTAGGCATACCTTAGCGCCGCGCCGCGGCTCACGCCACTCGGCGGCCTTCGCCCCGAGAAAATGGTTCCATTGGTCACCCGGCGCCTGCTGCCACAACGACGCCTTTTCCGTTAATTTGTTGACAATCGCAGCGAGAAGGAGATG
>DATMBD010000212.1:0-3235 GCA_035559355.1 Dehalococcoidia bacterium | reverse complement strand
CCGGTCGGCACGAGCGTCAGGTCCTGGGTGAGGTCCAGGTAGCCCGGAGGCCCCAGACAAGCGTAGAGGTCGAGGCCGCTTGCGCCCGGCGTCGCCCGTCGCGGCAGCAGCGCTCCTGGTCGCAATAGCTTCACCTTGATTACGGGCGTGTCCACTGCCAGCACAGTAGCGCAGCCCTTCACGCCGGGGAAGGTGGGCGAGATCGTGGAACTCTGTTTCCTGAACGGGCGCGCTTCTAGACAGGGCGGCGGGGGATAGGAGAGTCTGAGAGCGGCAAGGCCGAGTCCCGTCCAACATTTCCGGGGACGGGAGCGGGGGAACCAATCTTTGGGGTGCAGTCCTTCGCTTGAAGGACGGGGCAGAACCTCTTTCAGCCCTAACCCGTCAGCTAACCTCGTAGGCCACTGAAGGAGGTCCGTATGTCCCTATTGCCAAAATTGTCCAGGAAGAGGGCGCCCGCGAAGGAGCTTGAAGAAGAGCGCGTTTGCGGCCACTGGGAGCTTGCTCCCCGCTGGGCGACGAACGAGGACATCGGTAAGAAGGAAAAGGTGACGACGTACATTTGCAGCGGTTGTGGCCAGGCCTTCACGCCGGGAGAGGCCGAAGGCCTCAGGCGTTCGGCCTGAATTCACGCGACAAAGGCAAAAAGGAAGCCCACCAGTTGGTGGGCTTCCTCGATGTCCTACCTGCTTCGCCCCCTAGGCTTGCGCGGTAGCGGGCTCTGGCTCCTCGGCCCCTTCCTCCTCCGGCCAGACCAGCTTCTTCTGCATCTCCCGCGGCGGGTCGATGTAGATTGCGCTCCAGCCGCAGGCCTGCTCGCAGAGGCGGCAGCCCGTGCAGCGCCGCTCTATGACGCTGGCGACGCCGAAGAAGTCGCCCACCTTGCCGCCGCTGACGTCCAGCTCCAGAGCATCGAAGGGGCAGACGCTGATGCAGAGCTCGCAGCCGGAGCCGATGCAGTTGTCTTCGATGACAATCGCCTTGGGCCATTCCTTGCGCGGGAACGTCCGGCAGACGTCCCCCATCTCGTCCAGGATGGCCTCCGGCGGGCAGACGACGCCGCACGCGCCGCAGTCGATGCAGAGTTCGGGGTCGATCTGGTGAATCTGGTTGCGCGTGCCCGTTATCGCCTCGGTTGGGCAGCGCTTGGTGCAGGCCGTACAGCCGATACAGGTCTCGATGATCTTGTAGGCCAAACGAATCTCTCCGGGTGTTTTTTCCCCTGCCCCAGCCAGTATAGGTTCGGCGGCGAAGCAGCCGCAAGGCAAAGAGCGGTGACGGAGTTCAACCCCGGGGCTGGTAAACGATCTTCGGGATCGAAGACCGGTCGAAGCGCGCGATGCCCTTGGGACCGAGCGCAAGGAGCGCCGACAACGCCCTTTCGACGCCGTCTCGAAGCGAGGCGACGTCTACTCCCAGGAACGAGCTGGGATAGCGCCGCAGCTTCTCCAGACCCGCTTCGAGGAGGCGGATGCTACCCGGGTACTCGTTTCGAGTGACATGGACGAAGGCGGCAGTGACCTGGATTAGCCCCTGATAGAAGGCGCGCAACTCCGGCTCGGCATCTAGCCAGACCTGCTCCCAGGCCTCGTGCGCGTTCCAGTAGTGCCCCGCGTTGTAGAGGTCGACCCCCAGGCGCAGCAGTTCTTCCGGTGTCAGCGATTCGAGGTACGCCTCGCGCTCCTCGCCGTGCGCCTCGAAATAGCGGGCGATGGTCACGAGGAACATTTTAGGTAGTTCCGCGAGGCGGGAGCCGAGGCGGAAAGGAAGCGTCGCGACTGGCGCAGCTCGTGCCCATGAGGGGCTGAGCGGCGAAGGGCCGAACGGCAGCTAAGCGCTCCATCCGACTACAGCCATACTGCCTGCACCGGGGGGCCATCGATCGAACCGCAAATGGCAAAATGGGAGCGCCGCCTTCGATTGCGTTCCGTAGGAGCGCCTGAAAGGAGTCTCCCGTGCGCGACGTTGCCCTCAGAGCCCTCGATACCGCCCGCACCCGCGGCGCCTCCTACGCCGACGTGCGCATCGTCCACTTCCGCTCGCAGTCGGTGACGGCGCGCAATCGCAACGTCGAGGGGCTCGTCGTGGACGAGAGCCTGGGGTTCGGCGTCCGGGTTATCGTCGATGGCTACTGGGGCTTCGCCGCGTCGAACAAGCTGACCACGGCCGAGGCGGACCGCGTCGCGGCGGAGGCCGTCAAGATCGCGAAGGCCTCGAGCATCGGCGGCGGGCCCAAGGCTAACATCGGGCCGCCCGTCCGCCACGTTGCGCGTTATGTCACGCCGGTCCGGAAGGACCCCTTCACCGTCTCGCTGGAGGAGAAGATCGCCCTCCTCGTGCGCTGTAACGAGACGATGCTTTCCGTGCCGAAGATCGTCTCGGCCGAGTCCAACGTCTACAACCAGCGCGAGCTGAAGACGTTCGCCTCGAGCGAGGGCGCCTTCATCGAGCAGGAGCTGGTCGAGACCGGCTGCGGCATCGAAGCGACGGCGACCGCGGAAGACGAAGTCCAGAACCGCTCCTACCCGAACAGCGTTGGCCGCCACCAGGCGACCGAGGGGTGGGAGTTCGTCGAGCGCTGGGACTTGCCCGCCAACGCCGGACGCGTCGCCGAGGAGGCTGCGGCGCTGCTGACGGCGAAGCCGTGTCCGCCCGGGGTCACGACGGTCATCCTCGATGGCTCCCAAGTGGCGCTGCAGATTCACGAAAGCTGCGGCCACGCCATCGAACTGGACCGCGTGCTCGGGACGGAGGCAGCATTCGCCGGCACCAGCTTCCTGACGGCGGAGAAGCTGGGTAACTTCCGCTACGGATCGGAGGTCGTAAACCTCACCGCCGACGCGACGATTCCCGGCGGGCTGGGCACTTTCGGCTTCGACGACGAGGGCGTGCCGGCCCAGCACGTCCCGGTGGTGCGCAACGGCATCTTCCTGGGTTACCTGACGTCGCGGGAGACGGCCCAGCAGCTGCGCGCGATTCGGCCGGACCTCGTCGATGGCAGCGAGGCGCTCGTCTCCGGCCGCTCCGGCGGGGCGATGCGCGCCGATTCCTGGCGTCACCTGCCGCTGATCCGCATGACCAACGTCAGCCTGGAGCCGGGGGACTGGACGCTGGAGGACCTGATCGCGGACACGGACGAAGGCATCTACATGGAGACGAACCGGTCCTGGAGCATCGACGACAAGCGCCTCAACTTCCAGTTCGGCACCGAGCTGGCGCGCGAGATCAAGAACGG
>DATMBD010000211.1:0-4505 GCA_035559355.1 Dehalococcoidia bacterium | reverse complement strand
CGGTATTCGCCAATGGGCAGCACGTTGAAGCTGCGGCCGCGGTCGAGGAGAGCCTCCGTCGCCGCCCGGGCCGTATCCGTCGAAGTGAAGCAGGGGATGCGCCTCTCCGTGGCCGCGCGGCGGATCTGGAAGCCGTCCTGGAGGGTGGTGCGGCCGCCCTCCGGTGTGTTGACGACGCAATGGACGAGGCCGCCATAGATCACGTCGAGTACGTTCGGGTGACCCTGGTCGAGGCGCTTGGTCACCTGTTCAACGGGCAGCCCGAGGGCTGTGATCATGGCTGCTGTACCTTCGGTGGCGTAGAGCTTGTAGCCGGCCGCGTGCAGGCGGCGGATGACCGGAATCGCGTCCGGCTTGGTGCGGTCAGCCAGAGAGAGGAGGGCGGCTCCATTCGGCGGCAAGGCGAGATCCGCGGCAAGTACCGCCTTCGCCAGCGCGGCTTCGAAGGTGCGGTCGATGCCCATGACCTCGCCGGTCGACTTCATTTCCGGTCCCAGGTAGGTGTCCACGCCGATGAGCTTCGCCATCGAGAACACCGGCGCCTTGATGGCCACCAGGGGCTGGCGCGGCCAGAGGCCGCCCGCGTAGCCCTGGTCGCGCAAGGTCAGCCCCAGGGCGCACTTCACCGCCAGGCGAACCATGGGCACGCCGGTGACCTTGGACAGGAACGGCACCGTCCGGCTGGCGCGGGGGTTGACCTCCAGGACGTAGACCCGCGACTGGCTGCCGTCGTTCATGATCACGTACTGCACGTTCATCAGGCCGCGGACATTGAGCTCGATGCCGATTCTGGTCGTGTACTCGACGATGGTCTCGACTTCCTCTGGCGTGAGGTTGAGGCCGGGGTAGACGGCCATCGAATCACCGGAGTGGACGCCGGCGCGTTCGATGTGCTCCATGATCCCCGGGATGAGGACCTCGCGCCCGTCGCAGATGGCGTCGACTTCGACCTCCTTGCCTTCGAGGTACTTGTCGATGAGGACGGGCTTGCCCTCGGACTGCTCCAGCGCCGCCGAGAGGTAGCGGACAAGCTCGCTGGCGTTCTGGACGATCTCCATCGCCCGGCCGCCGAGGACGTAGCTGGGCCGCACGAGGACGGGGTAGCCGATCTGCTGCGCCGTCGCCAGCGCCTCCTCGATGCTGCGGACGCCGGCGCCCGGGGGCTGGGGTATGCCGATCCGGCTCAGGAAATCCTCGAACCGGCGGCGGTCCTCCGCCAGGTCAATGGTCTCGTAGCTGGAGCCGACGATCTCCCGTGTCGTGCGGTGGAGGGGCTCGGCGAGGTTGATCGCCGTCTGGCCGCCGAACTGGACGATCGTCCCCGGGGCAACGTTGTCGATCTCCTCGTTGTGCAGTATCTCGCGCAGCGATTCCTCGTCCAGAGGCTCGAAGTAGAGGCGGTCGGAGGTGTCGAAGTCGGTGGAGACGGTCTCGGGATTGGAATTGGCGATGAGGGCGCGGTAGCCGGCCTCCTGCAGCGCCCACACGGCGTGCACGGAGGCGTAGTCGAACTCGATGCCCTGGCCGATGCGGATCGGCCCGGAACCGATGACCAGGACGCGCTCGCCATCGATTGGCGGGGCCTCGTTCTCCTCTTCGTAGGTGCTGTAGAAGTAAGGCGTCACCGCCTCGAACTCGGCGGCGCAAGTATCGACAGTTTTGTAGACGGGACGCAGGTCCCACTGCTTGCGGAGATCGCGGACCTGCTCCGGCAGGAGGTCCGCCAGAGTCGCGATCTGTACGTCGGAGAAGCCGAGGCGTTTCGCCTCCCAGAGGAGGTCACGCGTCAGCGGCTCGCCCAGGAGCCGCTTCTCCATGCGGATGATGTTCTGCAGGCGTTCCAGGAACCAGGGGTCAATGCCGGTGCGGGCGGCGACGTCCATCGTCTCGGCGCCGGCGCGGAGTGCGGCCATGACCGCCCAGAGGCGTTCGTCGGTGGCCTCGAGCGGCCGCGAGCAGGGGTCGTCCTTCCAGTTCGGGTCCTCCCAGAGGAGCGAGCGCCCGCCGATTTCGAGGCTGCGGACCGCCTTCTGGAGCGCGGCCTCGAAGCTGCGGTCGATGGCCATGACCTCGCCCGTGGCCTTCATTTGGGTGCCGATGAGGCGATCGCCGAAGGGGAACTTGTCGAACGGCCAGCGGGGGATTTTGACGACGCAGTAGTCCAGCGCGGGCTCGAAGGCGGCCGTAGTCCGCCGCGTGACGGCGTTCGGAATTTCGTCCAGTCGCTTGCCGATGGCGATCTTGGCCGCGACGCGGGCGATGGGGTAGCCGGTGGCTTTGCTGGCCAGCGCCGAGCTGCGTGAAACGCGCGGATTGACCTCGATCACGTAGTAGGGCGGCAGCTCCAGGCGGTCGCGAGGGGTGGCCCGAACGCCATCGGGCCACGCCCATGGCACGACGTCCGGCCGAGGCGCGAGAGCGAACTGGATGTTGCAGCCGCCCTCGATGCCAAGGGCGCGGATGATCTTCAGCGCCGCCGAGCGGAGCATCTGGTACTCCTTGTCGGTCAGCGTCTGGCTGGGCGCCACGACGATGCTGTCGCCCGTGTGCACGCCCATGGGGTCGAAGTTCTCCATGTTGCAGACGGTGATGCAGTTGTCGGCGCTGTCCCGCATCACCTCGTATTCGATCTCCTTCCAGCCGAGGAGGCTGCGCTCGACCAAGACCTGGTGGATGGGCGAAGCGGCGAGGCCGCCGGTGACGATGCGTTCGAACTCGTCCGGCGTGTGGGCGATACCGCCTCCCGTGCCGCCCAGGGTGTACGCGGGCCGGATGACCAGAGGCAAGCCAAGGCGGTCTCGTACGGCCTCCGCCTCCTCCAGCGTCGTCACGGTCTCGCTTTCGGGCACCGGCTCGCCGATTTCCTGAAGCATCTTCTTGAAGAGCTCGCGGTCCTCTGCCTTGCGGATCGTCTCCAGGGGCGTGCCCAGCAGGCGTACGCCGTAGCGCTCGAGGACGCCGGCATCGGCGAGCGCGACGGCCAGGTTGAGTCCGGTCTGGCCGCCGAGGGTGGGGAGGAGGCCGTCTGGACGCTCCCGGGCGATGATCCGCTCCACGACCTCCACGGTCAGCGGCTCGATGTAGACGACGTCGGCGGTCTCCTCGTCGGTCATGATCGTCGCCGGGTTGGAGTTGACGAGGACGGTCTGAACGCCTTCTTCCCGCAACGCCTTGCAGGCCTGGGTGCCGGAGTAGTCGAACTCCGCCGCCTGGCCGATCACGATCGGGCCGGAGCCGAGGATGAGGACTTTCGAGGGCTTGGTCATGCGATCCTTGTCACTGTCACTTATATGTGGGCCTTCTGTCGAACGTACTCGTAGGCGGCGGTCAGGACCGGCTCCAATTCAGAAAGATCGATCTCCTTGGACGGAAGAGCAATTCGGATCTGCTTATAGTCTTCTTCCCATCTAGGGTTGTTGGCCCACTCCGGCAAGGAAAGGCCAAACTCCGTCGGCGGCGAGGGCAGCTTGATTACGATATTCCAGCCCGCGCCAGCGCCACTGGCGCCGCTCAGGGTTAGGGCAAAGACATTCCATGCCCCGGGCAGCTGGAAAGGGCAGGACAGTTTTCGAAACCGCATTTCGAGATTCCACCCGTTCTTGTCGATAATGGCCAGTAGTTGTCCTGCGAAGGTCTTTCCAGCCTCGATTCGCTCCGGAGAGACTTTTAGGTCCTTTTGATACCTTTCCCAGTCCCAATCTTCCTGCACAGTAACTCCGGGTGGCTGAGTTCTTTCAGGCAATTTCCGTTGCACGACGACCAGGTGGTCATCCCCTTGCCGGAACCTTTCTATCTGAATGAAGGAAAATTGAAACCCGCTCACATAGCGGCTCATTTCGACTAGTTCAGTGTCGATTTCGGGAGCAACGATGATGATCGTTGGTTTGAGTTCAACAGACTCAGCGTCAATCTGATTCCTCGACAAGAGATACCTTACGCTGTCGGGGTTGGACATCACCCAAGTTGCATACCTCAGTGCCTGGAGGAGCACTCTGATGTCCGCTCGGACGTTCTTCAACTCGATAAGCAAGAGTTGTCCTGCCCCCGAGGCTTGATCTATAGCGAGCAAATCGAGACGGTCGCCCAAGCCGGTATCGACCTGTTCGGCGAATATGCGAACGCCGTCCCCAAGAAGGCTAGGGTTCTTCTTGAGGAAGCCTTCCAGATCGTTTACCTCGTCCCTGAAAGGATCAGTCGCAACAGCTTCCACGACGCCCGCACGCCCGACGCGAAAGATGTCCGGCATCAATCCTCCCTTTCGATCTCAATAACCGGCCGAACCAGGGGCAGGTCGAGCACGGCGCTTCCCCTCACGTACCAACCTGGTGCAGCTGCAGGCCAGGCACGCGCTGGAAGTGGGCGTCCGTAGCGAACACGGTATGGCCGCCCGCCAAGGCCTGCAGGCCAATAACCAAATCGCTGAGAGGCGTCGGCTGGCCCTGCGCTCGGAGGGTCGAGGATAGCTCGGCCGCCCTCAACCACGTTGCTTTGTCGACCTCCAGGTA
>DATMBD010000210.1:0-5745 GCA_035559355.1 Dehalococcoidia bacterium | reverse complement strand
CGTCTACAACCGTCTCTACGGCTTCGATGCCACCATCCTTCGTTACTTCAATCCCTACGGTCCCAACGAGCTCTGCCGGCCGGAGACGCACGCGATCCCGAACATCGTCCGCGCCGCGCTCGAGGACCGGCCGGTCCCTATTTACTGGAAAGGGGAGCAGGTACGGGACTTCATATACGTCGAAGACCTAGCGGAGGCGCACACCTCCGTCCTGGGCCTCCGCGGCCTCAACTACTTCAACGTTGGCACGGAGAAGGGCGTCAAGGTCAAGGACGTGCTGGCCATCGTCACGGACCTCCTCGACCGCCCGCTCCGGATCGACGACCTCGGCGAGCGGCCGGGCGACGTGCCCGCCCTTTACGCGAGCGCCGCGAAGCTGCGCAAGGCGACGGGTTGGGAGGCGAAGACAAGCCTGGAAGAGGGCCTCCGCCGCACGATTGAGTTCTTCCGTGGCGAGCAGAAGCGAGGCCGGGGCTAGCCGGAGGAGACTCCTATAGTCTAAGCGCGCTGCAACTGGGGGCTGGAGACCGGCAGCATGCCCTCCAGAACCCGCTCGAGGGCCATCGTGTGGGCACAAGTGCCGTGCCCGGCGAAGAAGTCGCAGGTGCAGCTCCACTTTTCGTCCGCGAAGGAGACGTCGTGGTCGCCGTTGTCGCCGCGGAAGTGGACGTTGAGAGCCCTGACCTGCATGCGGTCACGCTCCTGAGCGTAGCGCTTGGCCTTTTCGATCTTGCCGATGACGCTCGAGTTCACTGATTCCTCCTGGAAACAACAGCACCCGGCAGCGCCGGGTGCTCAGTCCGCTCCAAGGCTCTTCTGGACCATCTTGCTCTGATTATCGGCCACGGCGTTTCGCCTGCCAAGGGCCGCCTCGCCCGAAATCGGCGTAGGGCCCGAATTTGCTCGGCGGCTCCCGCTTAGGGCTCGTAACGCTTGAACACAAGGCAGGCGTTCTGGCCGCCGAAGCCGAAACTGTTCTTCAGCACCGCCCGCACGTCGCCCACGCGCCGCGACTGGTTCGGAACGTAATCCAGGTCGCACTCAGGGTCCGGCGTCTCGTAGTTGATCGTTGGCGGCACGATCCCGGTCTCGATTGCTTTCACGCAGGCCACCGATTCGATCGCTCCGGAGGCGCCGAGCGTGTGACCGATCATCGACTTCGTGGAGCTGACCGGGATAGTGTAAGCCCGCTCGCCAAAGACGCCCTTGATCGCGAACGTCTCCGAGGAATCGTTAGCGGGCGTGGACGTGCCGTGGGCGTTTATGTAGTCGATGTCCTCGGGCTGGAGGCCCGCGTCCTCGATCGCCTGGCGCATCGCCCGTTGGGCGCCTTCGCCATCGGCGCAGGGCGCGACGACGTGGTAGGCGTCGGACGTGGCGCCGTACCCGGCCAGTTCGGCGATGATGCGGGCGTCGCGACGCAGGGCGTGCTCCAGGGACTCCAGAATGAATACGGCGGCGCCCTCCGCGCAGACGAAGCCGTCGCGGTTGGCGTCGAACGGCCGGCTCGCGCGAAGCGGGTCGTCAGAACGGGTCGAAAGGGCGCGCATGATGTGGAAGGCGGCCAGCCCCAGCTCGCAAATGCCCGCTTCGCCTCCGCCTGCCACCATTACGTCCGCGCGCCCCAACCGGATGACGTCGAGCGCGTCTCCCAGCGCCTGGGTGCTGGCGGCGCAGGCGGTGGTCACGGTGTTGTTGTAGCCGCGCAGGCCGAACTGCATCGCCACCTGGGCGGCGGCGATGTTCGGCAGCGTTTTCGCCATGTAAAACGGATCCAGGCGGTTGCCGCCCTTCGTCAGGATCGTGCGCATCGCCTCGTCCGTTTCCGGATAGCCGCCGTTGCCGTTGCCCATGAGGACGCCGATCCGCGTCGTGTCTTCGCGTTCCAGCTTCAACCCTGAGTCCTCGATCGCCATGCGGGCCGCCGCTACCGAAAACTGGCTGAAGCGCGCCATCCGCCGCGCCTCCTTGCGGTCCATGTAGTCCTGAGGGTCGAAGTTGCGTACTTCGCCGTCGACCTTCACCGGATAGGCGCTGTTGTCGAAAAGCGTGATCCAGCCTATGCCGGAGCGACCTTCCACGCACCCCTGCCAGAACTCCTCCACCGTGTTGCCAAGCGGAGTGAGGGCGCCGATGCCGGTGATCACCACGCGGCGCCCGTTTCGATTGTCCTTCGCCATGCCTCAGCCTCGATTCAGCTCGTCTGGGCGCTAGAACGACGGGTCGCGTTCCAGACCCAGGATGTGGGCGCGGGCTTCGCCCGCCAGGGCAATCGAACCGAGGATAACAACCGCATCTGACGGCGTCGAGAGCCGCAACGCCAGATCCACGGCGTGTCCTAGGCGCGGCTCGACCAGAGTCTCGACGCTCATATTCCGGAAAACGCGCGCCACCGCCTCCGCCGCCAGCGCCCGCGGGTGTTCCGCCTGCGTGGCGACGACGCGGGCCGCCACCGGCTCGACCGCTGCCGCCAGGCCTTCGAGATCCTTGTCTCCCATGACGCCAACGACCAGGGTCGCCCGCTCGACGCGTAGATACTCCGCCAGCGTATCCCGCAGGCGCAAAGCCGAGTCCGCCGTGTGCGCCGAATCGACGACGACCAACGGCCGGCGTTTGATCACTTCTATACGCGCCGGCCACCTCACCTTTTCGAGCCCGGCCCTCATTACCGTTTCGTTCACCTCAACTCCCGCCTTTGCCAACGCCTCCAGGGCGACGACCGCCGTGGCAGCGTTGTCCAGTTGGTGCCTGCCGAGCAAAGGCAGCTTGATCTGATATCCGCCCCCCGGCGTGCGCAGGCGAAACGTCTGGAACTCGGAGCCGGCGGCGTCGCGCCGCATTTGGCAGACGAGCGCCACCTCCGTCAGGGGCGACCCCTTCTCCGCGCACACCTCGCGAATGACCTCTGCCGCAGACTCGCGCTGCGGCGCCATCACCGTCGGGCAGTCCTTGACGATGATTCCCGCCTTCTGGCGCGCGATCTCGGGCACGGTGTCACCGAGAATCTCGCGGTGCTCCAGGCCAATGTTGGTGATCACCGCGCAGTCTTTGCTCTCGAAGACGTTGGTCGAGTCCAGCAGCCCGCCGAGGCCCACTTCGACGACCTGAGCCTCCACGCCGCGTTCGCGGAAGAGGAGGAATCCCAACGCCGTGAGCGCGTCGAAGGTGACGATCTGGCGGTCCGGGTAGGCGTTGGAGATCTTATCGATAGCCCGCGCCACAGCCTCCAATCCGGCTGCGAACTCAGCGCTGGAGACGGGCTCACCGTCGATCTGGATGCGCTCCGTGAAGCGGTGGAGGTGGGGGCTGGTATATAAGCCGGTCCGCAGCCCGGCCGCCTGCAACACCGAGGCGACCATGGCCGCGACGCTGCCTTTGCCCTTGCTGCCGGCAATGTGGACGGTCACTCGGCCGAGATGCGGGTCGCCGAGCTCGCGCAGGAGGGCTTTCATCGGCTCCACGTCGGTGCGTGCCGAGTAGCGGCCCGTCCGCTCGAAGTCGGCGAGGCTATAGAGAAACCGGAGTGCGTCGATGTAATCCAAGTCGTGTTTGCCAGGCTATTCCGTCCCGGTCGGACGTTGCGGCGCTGCCATGCTCAGACCCAGAATATGCCTATGCGAGGAAGGCCCAGCGGACTGCTGCCACTCGAGCTTTCGATCCTGGAAACGGCGCTTCAGTTGAAGCTTCAGGGTACACCCGAATTCCACGGCTTCATGGTGGCAGCACTTCTCCGCGAAGACAAGGAAGGACGGCTCCTGACGGCGAGGGGCACCCTCTACAAGGCGCTCGACCGACTGGAAAAGCGGGGACTCCTGCAAAGCACCTGGGAAGACCCGAACCTCGCGGCCGCCGAGGGCAGGCCGCGGCGGCGCCTCTACCAGATCACGGCCGCCGGAGAATCTGCGCTCGCCGAGACCGTATCGCCCATCGCGCCTTCGCGCCTAGTACGCAGGACCGCGACTCCGTGAATACCTGGCTTGCAAACACGATCGAGCAGCTCGATAGGGGCTGGGTGTGGCTCTACACGGCGGGAATGAAGCCCGCTGCCGCTGCCGAACGACGGGACGAACTGGAAAGCGACCAGTGGGAAATGTCTGCCATGGCGCGGGCGGAGAATTGGACGCCCGCTGGCCTCGCTAGGCAGCGATTGGGCCGGAGGCTCCTGGCGGCGTGCTGGCGGTGCTCGGCTCCGTCGCGGGCGCCTTGCTCAACTCCTGGCTGATCTTTCCCGTGCTGGTGGTGCCCGTGACGCTCGCAGTCACGATCTTGCGAGCGCGGAAGCTGTCACGGCATGACAACGCCGGAGCCGCGCGGGGAGCTGTGTCCGGCTAGGCGCCCGATCAGGCGAGGCCAGATCGCAGCGTTGCAGTCTCGACGTTCTCCCGGGATGCCGACCCGAGGCCCGTCCACTCAACCACGGAGGCGCCCCAGGCCAACCCGCCGCCGAAAGCGACCAGTACAATCCGGTCACCGGCCTTGAACCGGCCCTCTTCCCATGCCTCGCACAGCGCCACGGGGATTGACGCCGAAGACGTATTGCCGTAGCGCTCCACGTTGCTGATCACGCGCTCCGGCGCGAGGCCCATGCTTCTGCCTACGGCAGCGATGATCCTCTGGTTCGCCTGATGGGGCAGAAAGTAGTCGATGTCTTCCAGCGTGAGGCCCGCGGCCGCGATCGCCTGGCGGGCCACGTCCTCCATCGCCCGCACCGCGAACTTGAAAACCTCGCGGCCGTCCATGACGATGCAGAACCCCTCGCTCTCACGCAGAGACAGGGGCGAACTCGCCGGGCCGCGGGCGTAGAGGAGATTGGCGCCGGACCCGTCGCTCTTCAGGACAAAGGAACCGACGCCGCCGCTCTCGCCGCGTTCGAGGACAACGGCGCCGGCGCCGTCGCCGAAGAGCACGCACGTGCTCCGATCCGACCAGTCGATGATCCGCGAGAGCACCTCGGCGCCCACGACAAGCACGCGTTCGGATACGCCGGTCTCGATGAACTGCGCCCCCACGGCCAGGGCTGCGAGGAAGCCGGTGCAGGCAGCGTTGACGTCGAAGGCGCCTGCCTTTCCCGCGCCGATTGCGTCCTGGATCAAAGAAGCGGAAGCCGGGAACATCCCGTCCGGCGTCAAGGTCGCGCAGATGACCAGGTCTATCTGGTCGCCCCGCACGCCGGCAGTCTCCAACGCCATCCGGGCCGCGGCCGCCCCCATGGTAGCCGTCGTTTCGCCTTCGGCCGCCAGACGCCGCTCGCGGATGCCGGTCCTGTCGACGATCCATTCGTTGGAGGTCTCGACCATGCGCTCGAGGTCGGCGTTCGTGAGCACCCTGGCGGGGAGATACTTGCCAACCCCAACTATGCGCGCGGCCATATGAACTCCCTCGCTGTGAATCCCCGCCAGTGTAGGAGCGCTTCCAAAGGGGGGTCAACCGCCTTGACAGTTCATGGCCCTGATGCTAGTTTTGAGTAGCATTAGCACTCACACAGGGAGAGTGCTAAAGAGGATGCAATGCTTACCGAGCGCCGTTCTGCTCTTCTGAACCTGATCGTCGAAGAGTACGTGCAAACGGCTCTTCCCGTAGGTTCCCAATACATCGTTCGTAAGCATGACATGCCGTTTTCGTCCGCCACGGTGCGGCTGGAGATGGCGCGTCTGGAGGAGGAAGGCTACATCAGCCAGCCTCACACCTCGGCGGGTCGCGTGCCTTCGGACAAGGGCTATCGCTACTACGTCGAGAGCCTCATGG
>DATMBD010000209.1:0-4744 GCA_035559355.1 Dehalococcoidia bacterium | reverse complement strand
GAGGGAGCCGCCCCGCTAGAATGATCACGTGACCAAACCACATTCCGCACCGGGGCCGGCCTGCTAGTGGCCCTGGACGAAGCCTTCATCAGAGACGTCGAAGCCCGCCTCGCCGAGCGCTCCCCCAGCCTCGTCGAAATGCTCCGCGAGGCGCGCTCGCGTCTGCCTGCCGGGCTCCCTGACGCGCGCGCCCGCCTCTGGGCCGAAGAAGCCCTCGCCCTTGCCGAGCACTCCACCCGCTCCTACGAGGCCTGCGCCGAGTATTTTCGCGTCGCCCCTGCCCTGCTCTCGCGCCTGGACGACTTCGCTTTTCAGGAGTGGGCAGCCTGTGGCCGCGATCTCGCAGACCTCGCCTCGGCCATCGCCGGCGCCTACTTCCGCGCCAGCCCCGAGGTGTTGCCGGCCCTCGCCGGACCGCAGGTGCGAGAGTGGGCCGCCCTGGGCCAGCGCCTCTACAAGGCGACCTGGAAGTCCATCTCGCTGGCAAGCGAGTTCTTCGCCCTCACTCCCGAGCTCCTGAGGGGCCTGTCGCTATCGGAGCTCGCCCGCTTCGTCCACATCCTCGAAGGCATCTCCGACAGGTCTGCCGACCTCGCCGCCGCCTGTCTCGACGCTGCCCCTCACGCCGTCCAGGCCCTGGAGCACGCCGAGCTGATCGCGTTCCTGGACTTCGCCGCGTCGATTTCGGACTCGGCCTGGCCGGAGGCGTCACTGTACTTTCAGCGCGGGCCGGAACTGCTTCGCGGCGTCGAGGCCAGCCAAAGGGCGGCGTATCTGCAGCTGGCGACGCGTGTGGCACGCCGCCTCGGGCGGCAGTCGTACACGCTATTCGCCGAAGGAACGGCAGCGCTGCGCGAGGTGGAAGCGCCGCGTCACAAGCGGATCATCGAGCTCGGCGAGCAGCTAGTGGGTCTCTCGCCGCTGGCGGCGATGTCGTTCATCAAGTCCGCCCCCGCGCTGGCCGCGCGCCTCCGCCCTGACGAACTGGAGGCCTGGCACGCGGCCGGCCTCGAGGTCCTGCGGAGCAGCGTCGAGGGAGGCGAGGCGTACTTCCGCCTCGAGTCTGGTCGAGCGGAACAGATGGTCCAGAACCTCTCGGCGCGGGTGGAGCTGAACCGCGTCGGCGAGTTGCTGCGGCTGTACGGCAAAGCGCTGACCGGGGCCAACATCAGCGTTCAGCCCCTCTCGGCCCTGGAGGAAAAGGGCATCGGCTGGGTGCGCGAGCGCGGCCCCTCCACCGAGGGCACGGCCGTGTTCCTCCCCGAATACATCGAGCTGCACGACAACAAGGCGGACAACTTCGCGGTCTTCAAAGTTTACGCCACCCATCAGACAGCCCATATCGAATTCGGGAGTTTCGGGTTCAACTTCCGGCGCGCCGGAGCTGTCCTGCCCCGCAGGCGCCACCAGGTCGAACGCGCACGCCGCGCCCAAGGTCTCGTCACCAAGCGGCGCTGGGTCACGGACATGGAGCGCTTTTTCGACCTGTTCGCCGACCGGCAGATGGCGGCCGATATCTTCGCCATCGCCGAGGACCTCCGCATCGACCGCCGCATCCAGGTCGAGTACAGCGGCATCCGCCGCGCCAGCCAGGAGGTCCAGAGGCGCGAGCTCGGCCTGCGGCCGGAAGTCCGTGCCCTGCCGCTGCGGCAGGCGTTCATCGAGAACCTGGTGCGGGCCAGCCTCGACTCCGGGGCAGAACTCGAGTTTCCGAAACCGCTCGAGCCCCTGCTCGCGCGCGCGCTCCTGACCCTTCGCCAGCTCGATAACCCGGCCTCCGTGGTCGAAGATTCCGCGGAAGCGTCCCTCGCGATCTACGAGCTGGCCGAGCAGGTCCCAAACCTGCCACCGGAGCTGCTCCAGGACCTGGACTGGGAGACGATGACCCAGGAGCAGCTGGAGGAATTGACGCAGCAGGCGGAAGCGCAGCCGGACATGAGCCAGGTCCCCCAGGGCGAAGAGGTCGCCTACGAGAGCCCGCAGCCGATCGAGTTCCGGGGGGACTTCAAGCCGGAGCTCGTCCAGCTGCTCATGCGCATGCGCTCCCAGGACGAGGCGGAGGAGGTCGACCTTTCGGACCTGACGCCGGAGGAAATCAAGGAGCTCTTGGAGAAGTCCGTCGAAGTCGACGTCGACGCGGAGGACTTTGACCTATCGCAGCTGCAGGCGCTGATCGAGAACCTTGAGAAGGAGGCCGGCACGCCTCTCTCCGACGACGACGTCCCGGAGGACGCTCCCACGGTGGAATACCCATCGGCGCAGTCCGGCCTGCCCGTCGAGGTGCGCACCTACTTCTACGACGAGTGGGACTTCCGCGCCGCGGACTACAAGCCTCGCTGGTGCGCGGTGCGCGAGCGCTACCTGGACGAAGGCTCAGAGGACTTCTACGAGAACACCCTCCGCCAGCACGCGGGTCTCGTCAACGAGACCCAGCGGCAGTTTGAGCTGTTGAAGCCGGAGACTTTCCGCAAGATCAAGCGCCTGGAAGACGGCGAGGACGTCGACTTGGACGCGGCGATCGATTTCATCAGCACGAAGCGGGCGGGCCACGGCGAGGTGCCGAAGATCTACTGGCGGCGCAACAAGATCGAGCGCGATGTCGCCGTCGCTTTCCTGCTGGACATGTCGGCGTCCACGGACGAGGAGATCGACAAGCGCCGGCCCCGCGCCGTCGGCGATGCATCGGACCCGCGCCGCTACTACCAGTGGCTGGCCCAGAACCGCGCCCAGCAGCTGCTCGAGCCGCCGAAACGGATCATCGACCTCGAAAAGGAATCGCTCGTGCTCCTGACCCGGGCCCTGGAGACGATCCACGACCGCTACGGCATCTTCGGATTCTCGGGCTACGGGCGCGAGAACGTGGAGTACTACGTCATCAAGGACCTGGACGAGCCCTTCGGCGACGTCATCCGCCGCCGCATCGACCGCGTCACGCCCATCCGGTCGACGCGCATGGGGCCCGCCATCCGCCACACGACCTGGAAGCTCGAGCAATCGGACGCGAAGGCGAAAATCCTGTTCCTGGTCTCGGACGGTCGGCCTCAGGACCACGGCTACGGCCGCGACCGCACGGAGAAGGAGTACGCCATCCACGACACGCACAAGGCGCTGGTGGAGGCGAAGCACAAGGGCATCGTGCCGTTCGCGCTCACCGTGGACAAGGAAGGCCACGACTACCTAGGGCAAATGTGCGGCGACATGGCCTACGAAGTGCTGAGCGACATCGAGCTGTTGCCTTCGCGCCTGCCCACGCTCTACCGGCGCCTGACGGAATAGGCGGCAGCATCTCGCCCGCTCCCGCAGCCGGAAACGCCCACTGCAGCGCCTGCACCCTGGGGGCCGGAACCTTCCCTCATGCCCGCCGAAGGGCCTGTCCCATGCGGCCCCGGGACCTTCCGGCAGTCGTTGAGTTCGAAGACATCGTGGATGAGGCCCCACGCGACAACCAGCATTCGCCGGCGTTGCGGACGGCGTTATCATCTGATCGATTTGCAGGAAAGGCTTTGCCCCAAGTGCGGCGCCTACTGGCGCTGCGACTGTGTCATCGACGCCCCGCCCGAGCTGGGGCTTCCGAGCGGGCCCGCCTGCGAGCACGACTGGTCGGAAGTCGTGGGCGTGGACCTCGACGACGACGACGTCATGGGTTCGGGCAGGGTGCTCGTCTGCAGGCTCTGCGGACTTTACGCTGTGCAGCGACAGCATTAGACGGCGGCTGCGATGAACGTTTCCGACGAAGAGTTGGTGCGCCTGCTCCTGGCCCGCGACGGCCCCATGCCAGAACGGTCGTGGTCCCATGCCTCCGAGGGCGAGTGCCGCTACGCCGATCTCTACAAGGGCGAGCCCTGCCCCTGGTGCGAAGCCGAACGCCGTCGCCGAGAGTGTGAGCAGGCCGCCGCGTCAGGGTCGACGAACGCGGCTTCTCCCCCAGGCGGCAATTAAATGCGGGGCGCGTAGCGAATCAGGAGAGCACCGTAGCGTGCCATCGCCGGCAGTACAGACCAGATGCAGCGCTCCGCCGTCGGCGCCTTCGCTGGACGAAGCTTTAGGTTTATTTAATCGGCGTTTTACTAAGGCGGGCATCCAGGGAGTACCATAGGGAACGAAGCCGCGGAGGCGGCTTCGCTTGTCTATGGTGCGGCGCTTGCTCGAACGCTTCCGGCTACCCTTGACAGCCCTCGGGGGTGCGGTGGCTGCCGTCCTGCTCATGCTTCTCTACCTGGAAGTCAACCCGCAGCCTGGCCGCTACTCGGACGACGACATCCGCCGCCTTGCGGACGAGCGCATCCAGGAGAAAACGCCTACTCCCCCGATCGAGCCGGAGATCTACGCGCTCGTGCGGCCGGCGGTCGTCCAGATCACGCGCGATCCGGGCGTCGTCAACTCGGGCATCGGTTCCGGCGTCGTCGTCGACGAGTTCGGCAACATCCTTACCTCTTATCACGTCGTGGCCGGCAAGACGGAGGTCAGCGTTCGCTTCTTCGACGGCACCACACGCACGGCCACGGTGCAGCGGCAGCAGCCAGAACGAGACCTAGCCATCATCAACGCGGGCCCGCTCCCGCAAGGCGTCACGCCCGCCACGCTTTCGGGCGGCGTCCGGCAGGGGGACCGCGTTCTCGCCATCGGTTCTCCCTTCGGTCTGGAGGGCAGCCTCAGCGCCGGCGTGGTCAGCGGCCTGGGCCGCAACTTCCTGGTCGAGGAGACGGGCCAAGTCCTCACGAACATGATCCAGTTCGACGCGGCC
>DATMBD010000208.1:0-2081 GCA_035559355.1 Dehalococcoidia bacterium | reverse complement strand
GCCTTTTGGCAAGGACCTGGTGCCGGTAGGCCAGGGCGCCACCACGGACATCGGAGAGTGGCACCGGTTCATCGAGCATGCCTTCGCTCAAGGCGTAAGGGTCGTGTCTTCCTGGCGCTACGGCGTCTCCGAGCCGTCTGTCTTCACGCTGTTGCGCGACAAGCCCGCGAGACTCCCACCCGCTCCGCCCCCGGGCGAGGCGCCCGTCAACGCCGTCGAGGTTTACATCGTCCAGCCGGGCGACACGCTGGGGCGCATCGCAGCCATGTTCGGCACAACTGTCGACGCTATCGTGCAGGCGAACGGCCTCAGCGATCCCAACCTGATCTGGCCGGGGCAGCAACTCGTCATTCCCGTGCCGGGCGGCGGCAGTGAGCCGCTGGTCTCGGCGCCCGCGCCCGCCGCGCCGACGGCCACGACCTACACCGTGCAGCCCGGCGACACGCTCTCCGGGATTGCCGCCCGCTTCGGCACGACCGTGAGCCATCTCGCCACTGTCAACGGCCTCGCCAACCCGAACCTCATCTCCGTAGGCCAGGTCCTCCGCCTGGCCTGACAGGTGTTGAAAGCACTGCGAGGTTAAACTCCGCCGCTCTGGCGTGCCGCCGGATTCATCCGGG
Organism: Dehalococcoidia bacterium; assembly: GCA_035559355.1. GTDB lineage: Bacteria > Chloroflexota > Dehalococcoidia > DSTF01 > WHTK01 > WHTK01. The sequence continues at coordinate 1,461 of DATMBD010000208.1, read as the reverse complement.
CGTGTCTCAATAACTGGCTTTTCCGCGAGTCGCTTTTTCAACGGCCTTCCTAACCAGCGCGCCTCGGGTATGATTCCCGAGGCGTCGACGCCGCCATCGGAGGCAGCCCGGCATGGCTGAAGATGTATCGTTGCCCCTCACGGACCTGCTCCGGCCGCCACGGGACCTTGCCCTGCGGTCCTGGGAAGCCATGGTGCACGCCGATAACGAGCAGGTCGAGCGCCTGCGCGACCGGCCACGCCCGGAGGACTTCTACGCGCCGGTTGCCGAACAGTTCCGGGCAGACCCGCGCCGCACCGGCGACACGGTCCTGGATTTCCTGCGTTCGCTGGCGCAGCCGGACGAGACCTGGCTGGACCTGGGGGCCGGCGGAGGCCGTTACTCCCTCGCCCTTGCCCTGAACTCGAAGCGCGTCTACGCGGTCGAGCCCTCTGGCGGCATGCGGGCGGTCCTCGCGTCAGCGATGGCCGAGCACGCCGTAGCCAACGTCGCAGTCTTCGACGAGCGCTGGCCCGGGCCGAGCGCGTGCCCCGTCGCGGACCTCGGGCTCATCAGTCACGTCTCATACGACATCGCCGACATTGGGCCCTTCCTGGACCAGTTCGAGGCGCACGTCTCGCGTCTGTGCGTCGCCGTCCTCTTCGAGAGGGCGCCGGTGCAGGACTTCGCGCCGCTGTGGAAGCCCGTCCACGGCGAGGAGCGAGCGCTGCTGCCGGGCCTCAGGGAGCTGATTGCCCTGCTTTTCGCCCGCGGCCGCGTCCCGGAGGTAACGCTCTTCCCCATCAGGCGGCCGGTATTCGAGAGCCTGGAGGCGCTTCAACGCGCGGCCCGCCGGCCCACCTGGGTGCTGGAAGGCACGCCTCAGGACCAGAGGCTGGCGCGGGCGGTGGCGGCGGCCGCGGTCAGAGTCGAGGGCGGCTACGCGCTCTCCCCGGAGCCCCGCGCGGTGGGCGTAGTGCGCTGGAAGCCTGCGTCTTAGGCCGCGAGTTGCGCCACCTCGTCCTCGAAGACGAGGCGGTCACCGACGCGCGTGTCGGACCTGGCGACGCTGTCCGTCGGCAACTCCAGCGCGTAGTAGGCGCGCAGCGGCGCGGCGACGAACTTGAACGGCTTCACGCCCTTCCTGATCCTCAGCACCTTCCCCTGCCTGTCCATGAAGAGGATGTCGATGGGGAAGCGCATGAAGAGCGTGTGCAGGGAGGAACAGCTCTTGAAGAGGAGTCCCTGCCCGTCCTCCAGGCACTCGCGGCCGAGCAGGCCTTTCACCCGCCTGACGGCCGTATCGGCGACCTGGATCGCCTCTCCAAGGGTGGTATCCCGGCTGATATTACGGACGATCACTTGCCCTTCACCAGCGTCTCATACAGCACCAACGCCGCCGGCCCGAGGATGACGATGAACAGGGTCGGGAAGATGCAGAGCACCAGGGGGAAGATCATCTTGACCGGGGCCTTGTAGGCC
>DATMBD010000207.1:0-4047 GCA_035559355.1 Dehalococcoidia bacterium | reverse complement strand
CCGTTGAACGATTCGGCGCGTTCCGCGTCCAACGTGGCAAATCGTTATGTTCCTTTTACATAAGAGGCTAGCCGTGCATCGGAAACGTAATGTAGTATACCGACGTCTAGGAAGGCTCTTGCTTGGCCGACAGGCTGGCCTTTCCTGTAACGGTTCCCCCGCCGTCGCGTTCTTCGAGTTGGAGCTCTGCTTCATCGAAGCTGCCCAGCCCGCGAAGCGTGCTCTCAAGGATGAGACGGGATGGTCCTATCCCAAGAGGAACGGATTCTCATTAGACGGGCGGCCGAACGCGACAGGGAAGCCTTCGCAATCCTGTATCTCCGCTACCATGACGCCGTCCACCGCCGCGTCAGCGCTCTGGTCAGCAACCAGCAGGAAGCTGACGACATAACCAGCGAAGCCTTCCTGCGCGCCTGGAACGCCATCGATCGCTTCGAGGATCGCGACGTTTCCATCCTCGCCTGGCTCTCGACGATTGCCCAGCGGCTGGCGTTCAAACAGCTCAGCAAACGCCGCCCGAGCCTCAGCCTCGACGATGTCTCGCTGGAGGCGGACGGGCGGGAGTCGCCGGAGGAGGTCGCCGAGCGCGCAGTGCAGGCTGCGCGGCTGCGGCGGGCGCTGGTCGAACTCCCTCACCTGCAACGAGAGGTCCTCTCGAAGCGCTTCCTGGAGCAACTGAGCTATGATGAGGTCGGCACGGCCCTGGGGAAGCCGGTAGGTACGGTGCGGGTGATCCAGCATCGGGCGCTGCGGGCGCTGAGGTCTGTCCTTTCGCGGACCACGGACATGGAAGGGGCGAAACCGGCCCCTACGGGAGCAAGCGGTGAGTAGCAGAGCGGCAGTCGCGGCCCTTCCCCTGAACCGTCCCGCGCGCATCCTCATCCAGGTGAGGCGCGTGGAAGCGATAGCCCTGCTCATCGCGGCAGCCTACGTCGTGGCTGCGCCGCACATGCACGCGGTGTTCGCCCTGCCATTCCTGGCCATCGCCGTCCTCCTCCACCCCAGACCGCGCACGCTGGCGAACGCAAGAGCGGCCCAGCGCGCCCGCCTGATCGACTTCCTCGACGCCGAGGCGCGCCATCTCCGCCAGCGCTACATGGAGATCAGGGCGCTGCCGCTCTCCCTATCGAGAACGCAGGCCCAGTGGCAGATCCGCAGGGAGATCGCCGCCTGGATCGTCAGGGCGGAGACGCGTTTCCGCGTCTTCCCGGAATTCCAGCCGATTTTCGCGGAGCACCGCAGACAGGGCGGCATCATCGACGAACTGGACTCCTGCCTCCAGCGCCTGCGCGAGCTGAAACGCCTCGTCGAACTGAGCCGGGAGCTCCGGCTGCCGATCTAATTCCCTCCGGTCGAACCCCTACGTCTCCTGACTCTGCCCCTGCCGGTACGTGTTTGAGTTGCGGGTCGGACCTACAACGCCGAGTCTCGAGGCCGTCCGCGTCGGGCTAGCCGGGTTGGCTATCCTGGGCTGCGGGCGGACGCGTGGGCTCCTCCTTGCGCGCCAGCGCCAGAACGGAGAGGCCGAGGGGCAGGCCGAAGCGCGCAACGAGCGGAGCCTCGGCGCTGAGCACCGCCGCCAGGATCGAGTTCAAGGGCTCAGGGACGGGACGCACGTCCGAGCGTGGCGGCCCGGCGGCCGGCCTTAGCCTTGCGAGCATCCGCCTCGCGAAGGCGATGGGAAACAAAATCGTGTTGGAGTAAGAAAGCCGCAGCGGGCAGAGGCCCATGCGGTTCAGGCGTTCGGCCATCTCCCGTTTCGTGTAGCGGTGCTGGACGTGCGTGGCGTGGTCGTGGGGTCCGTGCAGGAACATGAACGCCGGCTCGCGCCAGAAGAGGTAGCCGCCCGGCTTGATCACGCGGCTCAGCTCGCGAAGCGCTTGCGCCTCCTGATCCGGGCTGAGGATTGCCAGCACGTCGAACACGGTAACCAGGTCGAAGGCGCCGTCCGGGAACGGGATCGCCTCCACGCTCGCCCGGGCGATGCGGCCCCTCTGCCTTTGGTTGTAGAAAGCGGCCGCCAAGTGGGAGACGTCGAAAGCCGTGACCTCGCCGAGGGGCGCCAGCAGCTTGAGGGAGCCGCCGCTGCCGGCGCCGCAATCGAGGATGCGAAGAGGCGAGCGCCCGCGTGGCAGGAACCTATTGAAGAGGGCTTGGGTTATCTTGCGTTGGCCCCTGTACCACCAGAGGGTGTCCTCCAGGCGGTACATAGCCTCGTATTCGGAAGGCTCCAAGCGCTAGCCGTCCGCCTGCGGAGAAACTGCCGCGTCCGCGACGGCCATCCGCTGACGGGTCAGGTGCCTGACGCGGCGCTTTTGTTGCTGAAGAATCACGAGCTTGAAGTACCAGCGCACGAAGCCGCGGATCGCCCGCAGAATCCGTACCGGCTTGAAGAACTGCGATGTGCCGAATGCGCGAGCGTAGTGACTAACGGGTATCTCCACCATGCGGGCGCCGGAATCACGCAGCTTGCGGATCAATTCCACGCAGACGGCCCCATCGCTGGACTCCAGCTCGACGTCGCGCATGGCTTCGCGGCGCAGGAGGCGGAAATCGCAGTCGACGTCGCGGATCGGCAGCGCGAACAGGACGCGCGCGGCTCGCTGGTATAGCGACCCCACGAGCAAGCGGTACCAGGGGTCCTGGCGGCTCCGCTTGTAACCGTTGACGACGTCGACGCCAGGGCGCATGAGCGCGGCGAGCACGGTCATCTCCGAGGGGTCGTACTGGCCATCGCCGTCCGTATAGAAGACGAAGTCCTTCGTGGCGGCGCGAAACCCGCTGGCGAGCGCGGCTCCGTATCCCAGATTCTTCTCGTGCAGGACGAGACGGAGGTGCTTGGATTGGGCGGCCAGCGCTCGCAACACGTCCACGCTGCCATCCCGGCTGCCGTCATCCACCACGATGATTTCGTAATCGTTGGTGACCTGTTGCAAGGCCTTTTCGACCTTCGCTACGAGGTCAGGAATCGAGTCGCGGTCGTTGTAGCAGGGAAAGAAGGCGCTAACGCTCGACAGCATGGGCCCGCCCTTTCACTGAAATCGGGACCTCGCGAATCAGCGGCATTCTGACACGCACCCCAATACGGGTCAATCAAGGCTCCGGTGGCGGCCGCTTGCTCCTGTCTATCTTCCAGATCTCGATGAATCCATAGGAAGGGTCGCTCAGGTTCGCGATCTGCTCCCCGCTGCGCAGGAGGTACCCGGAAAGCTCGAAGTAGTCGGTCGGGACTAGGCGCAAGATGAAAAAGCGGGCAGTCCTGGTGAACACGACGTACTCCGTCTCGTAGCCGTCGAGCACCTGGCTGATCGTCTTCGTTTTCTCGGCGATGCGCGGGTTGGTGTGGTAGAAGAGGAGATAGTAGCTTCGGTACTCGGTGTCGGGCATGGCCCACCAGAGTGACGTAGCGCCAAGGACGTGAGAGCCAGGCGGGACGTAAGCGGCCAGCTTGGGCCTTAGCGAAAGATAGTCCGTCGCGTTGTTCCACACTCGCGTCCCCTGGTATTGGGCGTAGACGCCTTCCGTAAACACGAGGAGCAGGAACAGGCCGCTGCCGCCGGCGAGGGCCAAGCGGCTGATACCTGGGAAAGAGGACAAGACGGGAGGCCATGAGGCGCGGGCGTAGTCGAATGCCCAAAGCAACAGGGAGGCCAGGCCGATGCACAGGAACGGCATGAATCCGATCCAGTAGAAGTAAATCTTCTGCGCTTCCAGCACCGCGTACTCCACGGGGACGGCCGCCAGGATTAGGAACAGGAGGCGCTGCTCCCGCGTCTTCTCCCTCATGGCCCGCCAGCCGGCGATGGCCGCCGAGAGCGGCAGACCAAGCAGGATCGCCGCCTTGGAGCTCGGTCGGTCAATCAGCGCCTCGCTGAGCGATATCCAGCTGAAGGGAAAGCGCTTGCTCTCTCGCTCCACGTTGCGGACGTAGAACTCCGGATCGGTGAAGTTGATCCGGCGCTCAAGAGTACTGGTCTGACCCTCGAACTCGTGCAGGTTCGGGGCTATGTACGCCGCGTACGGCAGGGCCACGATTGCCGCGGCGGC
>DATMBD010000206.1:0-2868 GCA_035559355.1 Dehalococcoidia bacterium | reverse complement strand
CATCTCGAGAATTGCCCCTGAGCCCGGAGGGCAGGAGTTTTGCCTCCGCCTGCCTGAAGACCTGCCTCCCGTAAAGGCCAACGAGCCGATGCTGGAAGCGATCTTCAAGAACCTTCTCTCCAACGCGCAGAAGTACTCGCTTGCGGCCGAGCCGGTGCTCATTTCGGCAGAAGCCGAACCGAAAGCCGTGGTCGTGACCCTCCGGAATCGAGCCGTCGTCGCCCCAGGCGAGGTCGACCGCCTCTTCGACTTGGCCTACCGCTCGCCAAGTGCGTTCGAGAGGGCGGAGGGCTCCGGAATCGGCCTTGCGGAGTGCCGCGCCCTCCTGCGGTTCATGAAGGGGGACATCTGCGCTTCCGTGCTCGAAGGGAACACTTTCGAAGTACGCGTGCGCTTGCAGCCTGTTGGCGACGAAGACAATGCGCCTGCCTCAGGCGCAGCATGACGGCTTCGCCTCGCCCGAGGCCGCGGAGGCTTGGCCCAAAGCTCAGCCCGGCTATAATGACTGGTGTCCAATCTTAGGGAGGGCTGATGTCTTCGGTCGTCAAGAAGCGGCGGAAGAAGATCCGCAAGCATAAGTACCGCAAGATGCGCAAGAAGACCAGATGGGCGCGCATGCACAAGTAGGCGCCCTCTAGTCGCCGTCCCCGGCCCGAGGCTGTGGACGGCGACTTCACCGTCATGTCTGAGATCACGCTGCAGCTACGCCAGGAAGACGCCAAACTCGTCTTTTTGGCGATCGCCTATCACCTCGGCCGGCCGGGCTCCGAGCTGGACCCGACCACGAAGCAGCCGGTGGAGCACGGGCTGGCGGAGGTGGCGCAGGCCCTTCAGCCGCAGCTGAGGCTCGCGGTTGCCACCATTGGCCTGCGCCACGCCCAGCTGAAGCGGCTCCTTTCCGGCATGCTGGGCTCCATCACGGAGCTGAAGGCCTATCCGATGCTCGGCCTGAGGGCAGATGGCAGCGGCCGCCGTAGCACGGTCCCCGGCTTCGATGGCTCGCTGCAACACCTGTTTCCAGAGGTGGTGGACGACGCCGAAGCCGCGCTGGACGTGGCCGAGCGGATGCTGAACCTCAAGCGCCGCCTCGACCAAGAGACGGCTGGCGCATTTGAAGAGGAGGAAGAGCGGGCGCAGCCCTCGTCCCGCCGCAAGAGCTGGTGGCCGTTCCGCCGCGCAACCTGAGGCCGCGGAGCCGCAGACGCTTCCCTGTAAGACTCGCACAGGTCTAGAATGAGCCGCGGCCTGATAGAAAGCCACGAAGGAGATACGCCGTGACCTACGTCATCACCGAAGCGTGCATCGGTACAAAGGACCGCTCCTGCGTTGATGTGTGTCCTGTCGACTGTATCCACGACGAGGGCGACGTCGACCAAATGCTCTATATCGACCCGGACGAGTGCATTGACTGCGGCGCCTGCGAGCCCGCATGTCCGGTGTCGGCCATCTTCGCCGAGGACGACGTGCCGGACAACCTCAAGCCGTACATCGAGATCAACGCCCTCTGGTACAAAGATAAGGAGGCGGCGCGGGCCAAGGTCCGCGAAGTACACGGCGGCTAAGACGTCGCGTCTGCGGTCTCTGTTCAAGAGCGACCCCAATCGCTTGGGGTCGCTCTTTTCTGGACGCGGGCCGTCAACTTGATCGTGGGCGATTGCCGTCGCTCACCGACTGAAAACGTTGGGGAAACGGCCTCGCCCTCAAGGCCATTGGCCGAAGGGCCTCTCACCAAAGCTCGAGCCTCTCTTCGAGGGCAGGCACGAGCTCCTCGATGCGGACGCGTGTCTGGGCCATGCTGTCGCGCTCGCGGATGGTCACGGCGTGGTCGTCCAACGAGTCGAAGTCGATCGTGACGCACAAGGGCGTGCCGATCTCGTCCTGGCGGCGATAGCGGCGGCCGATCGACTGGGCGTCGTCGAACTGAGTCATGAAGTGCGGCCGCAGCATGGCGTAGACCTCACGCGCCAGCGGTACCAGCTTTTCGTTCCGGGACAGGGGCAGCACGGCCACTTTGATGGGCGCGATGCCGGGATGCAGCTTGAGATACGTGCGCGTCTCGCCGCGAACCTCTTCCTCGCGGTAGGCGTCGTAGAGCAGCGCCAGGAAGGTCCGGTCGACGCCGGCGGCGGGCTCGATCACGTACGGCGTGATGTGCTGGCCGCTCTCCTCGTCGAAGTAGGTGAGGTTCTTGCCGCTGTACTGCGAATGCTGGCGCAGGTCGAAGTCGGTGCGGTTGGCGATGCCCTCCAACTCGGTCCAGCCCATCGAGGCGTAGTGGTATTCGATGTCGAAGGTCGCGGCGGAGTAGTGGGAGAGCTCCTCCTTCTCGTGGGCGCGGATGCGGAGATTGTCCGGGTTGATGCCGATGCGCTTGAACCAGGCGAGGCGTTCCTGCACCCAATGGTCGAGCCAATAGGAGGCGCTGTCCGGCTTGCAGAAGTACTCCATCTCCATCTGCTCGAACTCGCGGTCGCGGAAGATGAAGTTGCCGGGCGTGATCTCGTTGCGGAATGAACGGCCGATTTGGGCGATGCCGAAGGGCAGCTTGCGCCGCATGGAGGTGACCACGTTTTCGAAGTTCACGAACATCGCCTGGGCGGTCTCCGGACGCAGGTAGACCTCGCTAGCGGAGTCTTCCACCGGCCCCACGTAGGTCTTGAACATGAGGTTGAAGGGCCGCGCCTCCGTAAACTGGCCGCGGGCGCCGCACTCCGGGCAGACGTCCGATTCGACATGATCGGCGCGGAAGCGGCGTTTGCAGTTGCGGCAATCGACCATGGGATCCGTGAACGTGGCCAGGTGGCCGCTCGCCTCCCAGACACGCGGGTTCATGATGATAGCGGCGTCGATGCCGACGATGTCGTCGCG
>DATMBD010000205.1:0-4026 GCA_035559355.1 Dehalococcoidia bacterium | reverse complement strand
CTGCTGGTGCTGGCCTCGGCGCCGGCGGCGGCCGGGACGCTATCGCGGCTGCGGGAGACGGAGGCGGCGAAGCTCAACGCCCTCGTGCGCAGCGCGGCGATGCTGCATCTGCAGTTCGGGGCGCTGTTGGCGGCGGGGTTCGCCGCCGAGGCGTTGGCCTAAGGGCGGAGGCTGTCCGCCAGCATGTTTTTGTGCAAGCCGTCCTGGTGAGCTGCGCTCGCAAAGATTCTCGCTTAGTCACTCCCACAAGCGGCTTCAGAAGATACAGACTCCCTGGGTTGTGTTCACCGGCCCAAAGGTAATCGTTCGACCGCCGACTACCGCAGTCAACCTGTAGGTGCTGGATAAGCTGTTTCCGGGGTTATCGTCGATGGCCGGACTTGTTGAGTCGTTGTTTTCGGGAAGCGAACCCGTGAATGACCATCCACCTCCCACCCTGGCTATGGACATTCGGCCTGTGGCTGTTCCGTCTATGTCCCACTGCAGATAGTTCGCGAAGCATCCCCTCTCCGACGTTAACGTCTTGATGCAGATCGGGGTCACCACAATTTCATCCGAAAGCTGCGACTGAGACGTCGAGGCGCTCACGGCTCGCAGCTGGTATGTCCATGTGCCGGCGATGAAGTTATGGCGATAAGTGCCCGTAGCGCCGCCATTCATGACCGGCTGCCCGTTTCTGAGAACTTGGATGGCGACATCCGGTGGACCTGTCACCGACCAGGAAACTGCGGTCCTGCAGGTTCCCTGTGACTGGCTCTCTATTAGTTCCGTGATTTCAAATCGGTTGATCGAGAGCGGGACTCGAGTCGGCGTGGGGGTCAGCGTCGGCGTTGGCGTCGCAGTTGGGGTGGGCGTGGGCGCTGGCGTGTCGTTGGGGCGGGGCGTCGGCGTGCGGGTCGGCGTAGGAGGCGGCGTAGCCGTCGGCTCCTCCGTCGGTTCGGGAGTGGGAGTCGCTTCGGGCTGCGGCCGCTTCTCGGGCTGCTTGACGCCGTTGATGAGGAGCTGGGGGTACTTCTCGTTGTAGCGGAACACGGCGATGTCGAGGTCCGTGTCGCCGTCGGCGTCAAGCCAGCGGGCCGCGCCGACGGACCCCAGGACGGGCGGGATGTCTGAAGCGCCGTCCGTGAAGTTGCCCTTGCCATCGTTGGTGAGCAGATGGAGGCTGCCGCCCGCCAAAACGTCGATGTCGCCGTCGATGTCGTAGTCGCCCAGGTCCAGGCTGACGGCGTTGAGGCCGGAGGGCAGACGCGACTTGGACTCGTCCTTGAAACGGCCGTTGCCGTCGTTGATCAGCAAGCGCAGGCCACCCCTGGCGGCCACGAGGATGTCCTGATCGCCGTCGCGGTCGAAATCGCCGAAAGCGGCGACGCGGGCATCGAGCTTCAGGTTGGGCAATCGACGCGACGTCTCGTCGCTGAAGGTGCCGTTCTTGTTGATCCAGAGCTGAGGACGTTGCGATCCGGCGAGGGAGACGAAGACGTCAAGCTGGCCGTCGCCATCGGCATCGCCGGCCGCGAGGTGATTCGCCGTTTGGTTACCGAGCAGCGGGATCGTGGCGGGGCGGAAGGCGGCGCCCTGGCTGAGCAGCACGCGCGCCGAATCGCCGCCGATGCCCGGCTGGCCGCTGGCCACCAGGATGTCGGGAACGCCGTCCTTGTTCAGGTCCGCTACCTCGATGGAGCGAACTCGCATCGAGGCGCCGGGCAGGCGGTTGGAGGCGTTCTGGAAGCCCTCCGGCCCGCGGTTGAGATACAGGTGGAGGCTGCCGGCGCTGGCGTTCCCGAGGAGGATGTCGTTGAGGCCATCGCCGTCAAAGTCGGCTATTGCGGCGTCGACCGTCGGACCCGTGGGCGGGAGGGCGGCGGCGTCGAAGACAAAAACGCCGGTAGTGTCGTTGAGAAGGACGAAGTTCAATCCCGGCTTGGGAGGCCGGCTGACGCCCGGCTTGACGGCAGGAGGGGTGTCCGGGAAGACGACCCGGGCGTCAGGGACGAAGATGTCGTCGAACTTGTTGCCATCGAGATCGCCGACGGCGCCGCCGAGGCTGGAAGCTGGGACGGTAGGCATGCGGATGGCGGTCTCGTCGACGAAGCGGCGGCCGCCGCCAGCGCCGGGGCGTGGGCTGATGGAGGTGTTGCCGTCCGGGTCGTAATCGACGCGGAAGCTGTCGCGGCCCTCGCCGTCGCGGGCCTCGATCTTGACGTCGCCGTCCTTGTCATAACTGTAAATGCCGACGGAGGTGTCGCCCCCCTTGGGGTCGACGACATCGATGGTGAAGGTCTCCCGTCCCGGGTTGGGGATGTAGATCGTGTTGACGCCGTCGTCCTCTGCGGGAGGCCGTTCGGTGCAGGTGGGGTCTCGCCACGCGCCCTCGAACCTGTAGCTGGCGCCGGGAACGTCGTTCTTGGCTTCGTCGGCCGCCTCCTGAGGGTCGCCGCCTGACAGCGTGCCCACCTGGCGTCCTTGGCTGTCCGTCACCTTGACGCGAAGGCGGGAGGGGACGGTAATCACCAGCGCTCCGAGTTCGTCGCTGGTCTCGAAGAGGCGGCTGCTGAGGACGCGCTTGGGGATGTCCGAAAGTCTGGTGCGATCCGGGTAGGCGGGGTCGTTGACGAGGATGTCCACTCCGCGACGGAGCGCTTCCTGGCGGTCCGGGGCGGCGTCCAAGGCCTTTTCGTCCAAGCCAACCGCGGCGATGAAATGGCCCGGCAGCTCGAGGACTACGGGACGGCCGGCGCGAAGCTCCGAGCGGATTTCCTCCACGCTACCCGTACCCCAGCGGCTGAATCGGACGCGCGGCGTGCCCGGAACGGCGGCGGCTGTCTGGGCCGAAAAGGTGTTCGCGGCCGTCCAAACGACGTCGCCGTAGGCGTATCCCTGGCTGACCCAGCCGGATTTGGTGAGGGTCGCCCCCTGGTTGAACCAGTTGTTGAGCGTGCGCGGGTTGAGTTCCGCGCCCTCCGGCGTACTCACGACCTTGAGCAGGGCCATGACTGTGGCCACCGAGGTCATGGCGCAGCCGCACTGGGCGATCGTGGAGCCGCAGCCTATGTTCTGCTGAAAGCCGTGGTCGTACTGATCGTTTCCCCATTCGGGGTCGATCTGGAGGAAAAGGGGCGACTTGCTGCCGCCCGGCGGCAGATCGACGCCCGGAGGCAGAGGCACCTGAGTAGGGGGAGGGCCTGTGGGCCCATTAGGCGGCGCAGTTGGAGAGGAAGCGGGCGTCTCCCCCGCGGCCGGCGACGCCGTCAAAGAAGGCGACGCCGTCCCTGCAGGCGTGCCGCGTCCCTGGGCTGTGGAGTCGGCTGTTGGCGTCAGGGCGCCGTGCTGCGCAAGGTCTTTGGGCGCGCAGAGATGGATGCCTTCGAAGCGGGCTTCGGCGTCCACGGTCTCGACGTCGCCCTGGAAGAGGAAGTAGCCGCCGACGACGAGAACGGTCACTCCCCCAATTGTGACGGCGATACGCAGCACTGAAGCTCTCCGGGCAGGTGAGAGTGGATTCGGCCGGGAGGCGAATGGAGAGATTATAGCCGCGCCGCGGGCCGGGGGCGTGCCTCGTTAGACGAGGTTTGAATCTTTTCCGCGCCCGGGCGCACGTTGTTGAAAGGCAGGTTGAGGCGTTAACATGCTCGCGTCTTCCGGGCACCTGCAGGGCGTGGAGGCGGACGGGGGTTGACAAACGAAGGCTTGGCGTGGCGCGGCGGGGCCGCCCTTGATAGGCCGCCGTCCACTTTGCCTTTCGTTCTCCTGGAGGGTGCCGCGCCACGCTTTGATCCGCCCGAGCTCGGCCTTTTGCTGGATCGCCTCGATGTCCTGCGCGACCTCGCCTTGGAGACGCGGCGCGACCTGGACGCTCTCAGGCGCGAAAGCTCGCGGATCCTGAGCGACCTCGGAGCCTTCACCGCCCGCCTCCTCAACGTCCCCAACGCGGAAGCGGGTACGCAGGTCGGTCCTGGCCCCGCAACCCGGCTGGCGGTGCGCCTACTGGGATCGTTCGAGGTGCGCTGTGGGGGCAGCGTGCTGAAC
>DATMBD010000204.1:0-7466 GCA_035559355.1 Dehalococcoidia bacterium | reverse complement strand
AGGCGGCCTATAATCTCCTTGCCCACGAGAGAGCAGGGGAGGCGGCCATCCCCCGGCCGTCTCTTCTGCAAACAGAGCCTCTGGTCTCTCTACTGACCGCCCGTTTGGTCAGCTCAACTTCGGCAAAACTCGGACACTACTGTTGGCCCATGTTGGGCGACATCCGTTACCGGCTTCCGATCAGCGCCTCCTTCAAGCGACGCGCAATCAGGTGCTCGTCTCCGTCGCTCAGGAAGGCTACGGAGAGGTTGACCGTGGCCGGGTCTCGGTCGTCCACGCGCGTCCAGATGCAGGGCTCGCCGTCGCGCAAAGCCTCGACGAGGCGGGCGGCGGCCGCGGGCGAGGCGAGGTGGATGCGGACGCCGTCGCGGACGGTCGGCGCGGGCGTTTCCCGTTCGGAGATGCGATAGGCCTCCACGGGCAGGGACCGGAGCGCGTCCAGGATCACGCCGATCCGGCGGCCGTAGGCGGCGAGGCGCGCTTCGTGGTCCATGGCGAGCCATTCCTGGAGAGCGACAACGCAGCCGAAGACCTCCTGGCGGTCCAGCTTCATCGGCCGGCCAAAGGCGCGGTTGTCTTCCGTCTCGAAGGCCACGAAGCCGTTGCGGGCGGCGGCTTCGACGAGGTTACTGCGCCCGACGAGGAGGCCCGTCGACTGCGGGGCGTCGAAGTACTTGCCGGCGTAGCAGACGAGGTCGGCGCCGAGGCGTGCGTACTTGCTCAGCTCCTCCACCGGGTAGGTGAGGCCGGCAGCGTCGACAATGAGCGGGAGGTTCCGCCGCTGACAGACTTCAACGACGGCTTCGATCGGTGGGGCGCTGGCGCGTGCGGGCGCGAGGTAGAAGACGGCGGCGGTGCTGGGCCGGATGGCCTCGCTGAGCTGCGCGAGCGTCATGCCTCGCTCGTCGCCGGCCTCGACGATCCTGGCGCCGGGGATACTGAGGCAGCGGTCGTACCTCTGGCGAAGGTTGCGCTGAACCACTACCTCGTTGGGGATGCCAGAGGTGTCTGGCAGGCGCTCGACGTATTCAGGATGATCCAGCGTCAGGCAGGCGGCGACAGCCAGGACTAGGGCGCCGGCGGCGCCGGAGGTGACATACGCGGCCTCGACGCCGAGCATCTCGGCAACCCGCCGGCCGGCGGCGTCGAGGAGGTCGCGCATGTCGGCGAAGCGGTAGTTGGCGGCGTCCATCGCCGCCCGGACGCCGGGCGACAGGACGGAGCCGCCGAGAAGCGTGTAGGCGCCGGCCGCGTTGATCACCGGCCGCGTCCCTAGGTCGCGGTAAAGGCGTTCGGCTGCGACGTCCAGGTCTTCGTCTGCGGTGAGCGGAGTCGCGGATTCGACCATCGCAGCGATTGTAGCGCCGGCCGGCGTATCGGGTCTTCGCGGACGGGTTGCGTTTTGCTGTCGGTGAGTCGGGAGGTGCCGCGGACGGAGGGAAGGCATTGCAGGGGCTAGAATGGAACCAGCCCCGGAGACTTGCATGGCGGACTTCAACCCCTTCGACCCCAGGCTGAGGAGCGACCCATATTCCGTCTATCGCGAACTGCGCGAGGAAGACCCTGTCTTCTGGAGCCCAACCATGCAGCTCTGGCTGCTGACCCGCTACGATGACGTGCTCGCCGTGCTCCGCGACCACGCCCGCTTCTCCTCGGAACGGGTACGGGCCAAGAACCCGTTCGTTCAGCAGATGGAGTCTTTCCGGATGGCTTCCGGGCCGTTGGGCACGACGCCCACGATGCTCAGCCTGGACCCGCCCGCCCATACGCGCATGCGAAACCTGGTCAATAAGGCGTTCACGCCTCGGGTCGTGGAGCGCAGCCGGCCACGCATCCGCGCTATCGCCGAGGAGTTGCTCGACGCGCTGCCGCGGCCGGATCGCATCGACGTCGTCGCCGATCTCGCGATCCCTCTGCCGGTGATCGTCATCGCCGAGGTCCTGGGCGTGCCCGCCGCCGACCGGGACCGCTTCAAGGCTTGGTCGAGCGACATCGCCGGCAGCCTCGGCGGCGCCTTCATGCCAAAGGAAGCGATTGACCGAGCGCTGCGCAGCGCCAACGAGATTGCGGATTACTTCCGGGACCAGATCGCGGAGCGGCGGCGCTCCCCGCGCGACGACCTCTTGAGCGCGTTGTGCGCGGCTGAGGAGCAGGGCGACCTGCTCAGCGAGGACGAGCTGATCGCGACCTGCATCCTTCTCCTAGTGGCGGGAAACGAAACGACCACGAACCTCATTGGCAACGGGATGCTGGCTTTGCTGCGCTTCCCGGAGGAGCGCCGGCGGTTGCAACAAGAGCCCTCGCTCATCCCGAGCGCCGTGGAGGAGATGCTGCGCTACGAGGGTCCGGCCCAGATGACCTCGCGCATCGCCCTCGGCGAGTTCGAGTTCCAGGGCAAGCGGTTCGAGGAAGGCCAGGTCGTGCTGTGCGTGCTCGCTGCGGCGAACCGAGACCCGGCGCAGTTCCCCGACCCTGACCGCTTCGACGTCACGCGGCGTCCCAACCGGCATCTGGCGTTCGGCCATGGCATCCACTACTGCGTGGGGGCCCCATTGGCGGTAGCGGAGGCGCAAGTGGCCTTCGAAGCTTTGCTGCGGCGGTTTCCGGAGCCGGAGGCAGCCTTCGAGGCTCCGGAGTGGAACAATTCCTTCGTGCTGCGGGGGCTGCGTAGCCTGCCGATGCTGAATCGGAGAGCGCTAGTCGGCTAGTTTCGCCCGCTTACGCAGTGGCGTTTGTTCCCCAACGGCGGGAGGCGCAGCCCGGCGACGCGTGACAAGGACAGGCTAGGGAACGCGGTTGAGGGCGGCGGCCGGGCTTTTGATCCTCGTGACCTCGTGGTCCACCATCAGCTGGACGAGCTGCGCGAACCGCACCTTGGGCTCCCATCCAAGCACGCGCTTGGCCTTCGAGGCGTCGCCGCAGAGATAGTCGACCTCGGTCGGACGCTCGAAGCCGGCCTCGTGGCGCATGTAGCGCTGGTAGTCCAGGCCAACGAGCTTGAAGGCAAGATCGAGGAACTCGCGGACGCTGTGCGCTTCGCCGGTGGCGATGACGAAGTCATCCGGCTCAGGCTGCTGCAACATTAGCCACATCGCCTGGACGTATTCCGGCGCGTATCCCCAGTCCCGCTTCGCCTCCAGGTTGCCGAGGACGACTTCGCGCTCGAGGCCGGCCGCGATTCGGGCGGCGGCCATGGCAATCTTGCGGGTGACGAAGTTCTCCCCCCGCCGCGGCGACTCGTGGTTGAAGAGGATGCCGTTCACGACGAACATGCCGTACGCCTCGCGATAGTGCACGGCGGTGTGGTGGGCGAAGACCTTCGCGATCGCGTACGGGCTGCGGGGATGGAACGGCGTTTGCTCGTTCTGGGGCGCAGGCGCGCCGTGTCCGAACATCTCCGAGCTGCCAGCCTGGTAGAAGCGCGCTTCCGGCGCCGTCCTGCGCACGCATTCGAGGAGGCGGAAGGCGCCGAGACCAGTTACGTCGAACGTGAACTCGGGGACATCGAAGGAGATGCGCACGTGGGACTGGGCCGCCAGGTTGTAGACTTCGTCCGGCCGGGCGCGCTCGATGAGCTTGCACAGGGAGGCTTGGTCGCTGAGGTCGCCGTAGTGGAGGTGGAGGCGGCTCTGCTTCTCGCCTCCGAGTCCCAAGCGCAGCTCATCGATCCGCGAGCGCGAGACGACGCTCGACCGCCTGACGATGCCGTGGACTTCGTAGCCGCGGCTGAGGAGGAGTTCGGTCAGGTAAGACCCGTCCTGGCCGGTGATGCCGGTGATCAGTGCTCGGCGCCTGGACATGGCGTTCTTTCGGGACCGAAGTCCAACGTATAGTAGGCGCTGAGTTGCGCAGAGCGCAAACAGAATCTTTCGCAAGCGAGGCCTGACGTGCTCGAGACCCGCCGCCTTGCTGGAGCGTTCAGGACCACGCATCCGGGGACGTTGGCGGCCAATTTCTGGCGCTGCCGTTATCTGCTCTGGTATCTAATCCTCAGGAACCTGCGCGTCCAGTACAAGCAATCCATCTTCGGGTACGCCTGGGTTCTGCTCAGCCCTCTGTTTCAGCTCCTCGTGTACTCGTTCGTGTTCTCGCAAGTGCTGAACACGCCCGGCCAGGGCGGAGTGCCGTTCCTGCTCTTCCTGCTCGTCGGTCTCATACCCTGGATCTTCTTTAGCAACTCGATCGCGGCGGCGACGGAGAGCATCAGCGGGGCGGGCGCGCTCGTCTCCGTGGTGTACTTCCCGCGCGAAATTCTCACCGCCGCCGCCGTCCTCACCCGCGTCATCGACCTCGCGGCGGGGCTGTTACTGTTCGTTGTGGCCATGCTGATCGCGGGAGAGCCGCTGCGCTGGTCGGCGGTCTGGATGCTGCCGCTCCTCGTCGTGCAGGTGCTGTTCACGCTGGGCCTGGCGTTTCCGTTGGCGGCCCTGAACCTCTTCTTCCGCGACGTGCGCTTCCTGGTAGCCGTGGGGCTGAACCTCTGGTTCTTCGTCACGCCGATCCTCTACCCGGTGGACGTGGTCCCCGAACGCTACCAGTTCGTGTATGACCTGAACCCCATGTCGCGGCTTGTGTCCTCGTACCGATGGGCGATGTTCGCCGGCGTGGCGCCGCCGATCGAGAGCATCCTCTGGTCGATCGCCGTGTCGCTCGCCGTGCTGTACGTCGGCTACCGGCTGTTCAAGTCCCTGGAGCCCGTCTTTGCAGACAACGTTTGAGGAGGTCATCCGCCTGCAAGGCGTCAGCAAGCGCTATCGGCGGCGCGAGAGCGATACGCTGAAGGAGTTCCTCTCCGCAGTGGTCCGCCGAAGGGCTGCCGAACCGACCTTCTACGCCCTGCGAGACGTGAGCTTCAGCCTGCGACGGGGCGAGACGCTAGGGGTCATTGGCCGGAACGGGAGCGGCAAGACCACGCTCCTCAAGCTCATCGCCAACGTCACGGCGCCGACCGCCGGCCGGATTACCGTCAGCGGCCGCGTCTCCGCCTTGATTCAGTTGGGGGCAGGGTTTCATCCGGACCTCACCGGGCGCGAAAACGTCTTCCTGAACGGGTCCATCCTCGGCATGTCGAGGCGGCGAATCCGGGAGAGCTACGACTCCATCGTCGAATTTGCGGAGCTGCGCGAGTTCATGGACACGCCCGTGAAGCGCTACTCGTCGGGCATGTTCACGCGCCTCGCCTTCGCGGTCGCGGTTCATAGCCAGCCCGAGGTGTTTCTCATCGACGAGTCGCTTTCCGTGGGCGACGCCGCATTCCGCGAGAAGTGCTACGCGAGGATGCGGCAGTTCCAAGCGTCCGGCGGCACGATGGTTCTGGTCAGCCACGATCTGGAAGCCATCGCCTCCTTCTGTGACCGCGCGCTCTACCTGGACGAAGGCCGCCTGCTGTTCGACGGCCCCGCCCAGGAGGCGATCGCGCGGTACGCCGCCTCACGCCCGCAGGCCGCGGCGGTCTAGGCCGACGCGCCTGCCAACAGTTCCCCCGATTTCGGCCTGAGCCGGGCTTTGCCGGTCGCCAAACCCTTCCGATAACTCTTCGGGGCTGCCAGTGGACAGGTGCGCCCGCGCCCGTCCAATCCCGTGCCCGGAGGCGCCTTGAGCCGCTTTTCGTCTGCCTTGATCGTCCTTGCGCTCGTCGCGATTGCTCTCAGCTCGGGGAGGGATGCCTTCGCGCAGTCGCCGGACAACCCCGGCAAGCCCGACCCAGCCGGCCTGGAGGAGAAGCACCAGCGCATGGTTGGCCTCTTCGAGGTCAAGGGCGTTGTCTTCACGGACGCCGACGAAGCCAAGGGGCGCTTGGTGGTCGGCGTGGAGAACCGGGGCCTCGCCACGGCCGTGGAGCAGCGCCTGAGGGCGCTGGGCATCGACCCGGCGCTCGTCGACGTCGTCGAGACGCCGCCGATCGAGCAGCTGGCGAGCCTGCGCGATGGCGTCCGGCCGTTGCAAGGCGGGCTCCAGATCAACTTCACCAACTACCTGTGCACGCTTGGCTTCAACGCCGTGCGCGACGGCGTCCAGGGGTTCGTGACCAACTCGCACTGCACGGCCTCGCAGGGGGGCGTGGAGGGCACCGTCTATTACCAGTCGCTGGCCTCCACCGACCCGACGCCCATCGGCCGCGAGGCGGCGGACCCGACCTATTCGAGCAGCAAGTGCCCGGCTGGCATGACGGGGAAGGTCTGCCGCTGGAGCGATAGCGCCTTCGTCTCCCACCAGAACGGCGTCAGCGCTTCGCTTGGGAGCATCGCCAAGCCGTCCGGCATCGGCTCGCTGACGATCTCGGACAAGTTCACGATCACGGGCGAAGGCAACGCCGGCGCCGGAGTGACGGTGAACAAGGTGGGCCGGACGACGGGCTGGACGCGGGGCGTGGTCAGCAACACCTGCGTCAACGTGGGCGTGAGCGGCACGAACATCGTCGAGCTGTGCCAGAACCTGGTCACGTCCAGCTCCGTGATCGTCAGCCCGGGGGACTCGGGCTCGCCGGTGTTCACGGTGGCCTCGGGGAACAACGTGACGCTGCAGGGCATCCTCTGGGGCGGCAGCACGGACGGCAAGATGCTGGTCTATAGCCCGATGGCGAACATCGAGCGCGAGCTCGGCGCCCTGACGACGACCGCCTCCTCCAGCAGCGCCAGCCCTCCCCCGCCGAGCGGCCCGCAGTACGGCGTCGCCTGGGGTAGCCATAACACCCCGGCTTCGATGACCCCGGGCGAAACGGTTACGGCCAACCTCACCTTCCAGAACACGGGCACAATCAGCTGGCAGCCCGGCGGCGCTAACCCCTTCAACCTCGCCTACCACTGGAAGAGCGGCAGCTGCCCGGGCGGAGGCACCGTCGTCTGGGACGGCGTGCGCACGGCGATGCCCACGACCGTCGACCCCGGCGAGACCGTCAGCGGCCTTGCCGCCACCGTCAAAGCCCCATCCACGACCGGCGCCTACTGCCTGGTCTACGACCTCGTCCAGGAGGGCGTGACCTGGTTTAGCTGGCAAGGGGCGCCGACCCTGAACGTCAACGTGACCGTCGCCGAGCCGGTGGCGAGCGGCTCCCCTTACAGCGTCGCCTGGGGGAGCATGACCGCACCTTCGTCGATGGCGGTGGGCTTGAAGCAGACAGTCGACGCAACCTTCACCAACACCAGCGGCTCCACGTGGCCGGCAGGCGGAAGCAATCCCGTGCGGTTGAGCTACCACTGGCGCTCCGGCGCCTGTCCCGGAAGCGGCGTGGCCGTTTGGGACGGCCTGCGCACGCTTCTCCCCTCGAACGTGACCGCCGGCCAGACCGTGAGCGGCCTGGCGGCGCAGGTGCAGGCGCCCGCGAGCGCCGGGACATACTGTCTGGTCTTCGACCTCGTCCAGGAGGGCGTGACCTGGTTCAGCTGGCAGGGGGCCGCGACGAAGGCGTTCACGGTCAGCGTGGTCCAGCCGCCGGAATATGGCGTGGCCTGGGGCAGCCACACGGT
>DATMBD010000203.1:0-2576 GCA_035559355.1 Dehalococcoidia bacterium | reverse complement strand
GACGCTTCAATTCGCACCTCCTGCGCCATTCGCGTGAGCTACGGACGCGCCAGCCTTGTTCCCCGTCAGGGCGCGGCCAAGGGGCAGCATCCGCACGAGCGTTCTCCGCGCCGCATCGATCTCTCCGAGGAGGTCCTCGTGTTGCGGTGCTCGGCCATCGTCTGCCCCGGTCTCCGAGGCCTGCAGCCGGTAACCGCACCTGCAGAGATTTCTCATTCCGGACCTCCTGAAACGCCTGCATTCAACATAAAGGGGTTGACAGGAGGCCCCTAGCGTCCTTGGGGGCAAACGTCCTTCCCTGGAAGGAGGCGGGTCTAGGTGCTGAAGGGAACCTGACGCGGGGCGGGCGCCTGCTAACGCAGGAGACCCAGCCGGCCGGCCTCGTCTTCAAGCTGGGGCCGGAAGCGCGGGTGCGCGATGTCGATCAGCGCGCGGGCGCGTTCCCGCAGGCTGCGCCCAAAGAGGTCGGCGATGCCGTACTCCGTGACAACGAACTGCACGTCGCCGCGCGTCGTGACCACGCCGGCGCCGGGCTTCAGCTCCGGGACGATCCTCGAGACGCTCCCCGACGCGGCTGTCGATGGCAGGGCGATGATCGCTTTGCCGCCGGGAGAACGCAGCGCGCCGCGGACGAAGTCCAGCTGGCCGCCGGTGCCGCTGTAGAGCCTATGGCCGATGCTGTCGGCGCAGACCTGCCCGGTCAAGTCGATTTCGATCGCAGAGTTGATTGCCACCATCTTGTTGTTCTGGGCGATGTGGAACGGATCGTTGGTGAAGGTGACGGGGTGCATCTCGATCATCGGGTTGTCGTCCACGAAGTCGTACAGCCGCCGCGACCCGATGACGAAGGACGCCACGGCTTTGCCGCGGTGATACGTCTTGGCGTCGTTGTCGATGACTCCTTCCTCCATGAGACGGAGGACGCCGTCCGAAAACATCTCCGTGTGCAGGCCTAGGTGGCGGCGGCTCCGCAGGGCATCGAGGACCGCGTTGGGGATCGAGCCTATGCCGGTCTGGATGGTGCTCCCGTCTTCGACGAGGCTTGCGACGAGGCGCCCGATCTCGCGCGAGACCGGGTCGTCGGCGGCAACTTCGTCCACTTCGATGAGCTCGCAATCGCATGGCACCAGGTGGTCGATCTGGGAAACGTGGAGGAAGCTGTCGCCGTGGGTGCGCGGCATGCGGCTGTTGACCTGGGCGATGACCTTGCGGGCCGCCAGGGCGGCGGGCTTTGCGCAATCGACCGAGATGCCGAGGCTGCAGAAACCGAAGCGGTCCGGCGGGGACACCTGGATGAGAGCTACGTCCAGGGGCAGGGTAGTCTCGAACAGGCGCGGCACGTTGGAAAGGAACACGGGCGTGAAATCGGCGCGACCGGCGTTGACGGCTTCGCGCACGTTCTTGCCGATGAACAACGCATTGTGACGGAAGTGACCCTCCATCTCCGGTTGGACATAGGGCGCAGGGCCCTCGGTGTGGAGATGGACGATCTCCACGTTTTCCAGCTCGCGGTAGCGGGCGACCAACGCGTCGACGAGCGCGAAGGGCACGGCGGAGCCGCCCTGGAGGTAAACGCGCTGGCCGGACTCGATGAGACCGGCCGCTTCCTCCGGGCTCATCGTCTTGCGTTGGGCTTCCGAATGCGATCCGAACGTAGACACGCTGGTCCCTTTCCCTGCCGCGGGCCTGCCGGGTGGTAGCCTCCTCGCGGCTCCTCAGATCATGATAGGCGCGACGACGAGACGCCTGCCTGGCAGGAAAGCCGTCTCGATCGGCGGCGCTCTTCGTTTCCGAGCAGGAGGCAGGCCAGTGACGCTGGACTTGACGCTTTCCGAGGGCGGACCTCCCGACTGCGCAGCCCTGGCGGAGCCTGCGATCATCGTTTCGCCCCGAGCAAGCGCTGGCGAGGCGCTCGCGCACGTGAAGGAGGCAGGCCCGGGCGTGGCCTATGTCGCGGTGGCCGGAGACGAAGGCTTTCGGGGCCTCGTCAGCGTCGCTTCCCTCGTGAGCGCGGACCCCAGCGCGATGGTGGGGGACCTGGCCGTCATGCCTGCGGCGGCCGTTCCAGGCGAAACCAGCGCCGAACGCGCGGCCTGGCTGGCCGCTCACGCCGGCGAAGACATTGTCGCCGTACTCGACGCCGACGGACGCCTGCAGGGCCTGATACCAGGGCACCGGCTCCTGGGCCTGATGATGCGAGAGCACGAGGTCGACCTGGCGCGCCTCGGCGGCTTCCTCCGCGGCACCAGCCGCGCGCGCACTGCCAGCGAAGAGGGGATCGGGCGCCGAGTCTGGCACCGCCTCCCCTGGCTTCTCCTCGGCCTCGCCGGCGCTGTCGTGGCGGCGCGGATCGTCAGCGCCTTCGAGGACTCCCTCGAAGACACCGTCGCCCTGGCGTTCTTCCTCCCCGGAATCGTCTACATGGCCGACGCGGTGGGCACGCAGACGGAGACCCTGGTGATCCGCGGTCTCTCCGTCGGTGTTGCAGTGCGCAGGATATTCCGCCTCGAATTCCTGACAGGGGCGGTAATTGGCGCCCTGCTTTCGCTGGCGATCTTCCCTCTGGCAGTGCTGAT
>DATMBD010000202.1:0-2940 GCA_035559355.1 Dehalococcoidia bacterium | reverse complement strand
CGGGCTGGCCCGTCCACGTCACCGGCTGGCTCACGCTGCGCCACCGCACGGCGGACATGAACTCGCTGATCACGATCGGCACGACGGCCGCGTACGTCTACAGCCTTGCCGTGACCCTCGCCCCCGGCCTCTTGCCGCAGGATCTGCGAGAGGTCTACTTTGAAGCGGTCGGCGTGATCCTGACGCTGATTCTCTTGGGTCGGCTTCTGGAGGCGAGGGCGAAGGCCGGCACCGGCGAGGCAATCCGCAAGCTCATCGGCCTGCAGGCGAAGACCGCCCGCGTGCTCCGCGACGGCGCTGACGAGCGCGAACGTGAGGGCCGGCTCTTCGCCGAAGTCGAACCAGACGACAAAGGTCGCGATGGCGATGAAGATCACGGCCGGGACGAAATAGCTGGACACGCGGTCCGCGAGCCTCTGGATCGGCGCCTTCGAGCCCTGCGCCTGTTCCACCAGGCGGATGATCTGGGCGAGCATGGTGTCCTTGCCGACCCGCGTCGCCCTGAACCTGAACGCTCCCGTCTGGTTCAAGGTCGCGCCGATGACGGTGTCGCCCGGTTCCTTCGCGACAGGTATCGATTCGCCTGTCACCATCGACTCGTCGATTGTCGAGCGCCCTTCGACGACCTCGCCGTCCACCGGCACCTTCTCCCCTGGCCGAACAACGACGATGTCGCCAGGCATGACTTCCTCGATGGGCACGTCCGTCTCAGCGCCGTCGCGGAGCACGCGGGCGGTCTTCGCCTGCAGGCCGATGAGCTTGCGGATTGCCTCGCCGGTGCCGGCCTTCGCCCTCGCCTCCAGAAGCCGGCCCAAGAGAATCAGCGTCAGGATCACGCCGACCGCTTCGAAGTAGACCTCTCGCAAATCCTCCGGCAAGGGGCCGGGGGCGAGGGTCACGGCAAGGCTGTAGACGTACGCGGCCGTCGTGCCGATCGTGATCAGCGAGTTCATGTCCGCCGTGCGGTGGCGCAGCGTGAGCCAGCCGGTGACGTGGACGGGCCAGCCCGTGTAGACCATCACCGGCGTGATCAGGGCCAACTGGAACCAGCGGTCCATCAGGAACTCGGGCAGCCATGCCGGAGAGAACAGCTCCTCGAGCATGACCGCGGCGACCACGGGAGCCGTAAGCGCCGCGCCGAGGCCGACCCGGCGCGAAAGGTCCCGGATCTCCGCCCTGCGCGCCGCCGCCTCCGCGTCTTCCGTCTCCTCCGTGCCGGGCTGCTCCCTTCTCAGGACTTTGTATCCGGACGACTCGATCGCCCGCTGCATGTCGTCGACCGTCACGAGCGAAGGATCGAAGGCGACAGTGATCCTCTCCGCGCCGAAGTTCACGTCCACGCGGTCGATGCCGGGCAGTTGCTGCACGAACGACTCGATGTTCGTGACGCAGGTGGGGCAGGTAACGCCTCCACCGATGAGCGCGAATTCGACCTCCGCCAAGCGTCCCACTTCCCGCGTCGGCCCCACTCCCACCGCCTTCGCGGCCTCGTGCAGGTGTTCGCCGGGCGCGGGAGGCGCGGGGGCCTCGGCGGACAGCGGAGCAGTGGCGCCGTCGCCGCCCGCCTCGACGATCACCGTCCCGTGCACCATATTCCTGCCGCACGCGAAGGTGAACTCGCCTGTCCTGTCCGGCGTGAACTCTACGGCCGTCTTCCGGAACGCAGGCAGCGAGCGGCTGATTTGGAAGTCCGGGAATACAACCCGTGACGTGCAGTCGCTGCCCTCCTGGCGGTCGAAGAGGAGGCGGGCGGGCACTCCTGCCTGGAGGCGGATGATGTCCGGCGAGTAGCCGCCCTTGACGGTGATCTCGATTTCCTGGACACCGCCCCTAATCTCCGCCTGCCTGGCCTGCTTGGGCCCAAAGAAGTACCAGGCGAGGAAGCCCGTGAGCGCCGCGCCGGCCAGGGTTACGATTGCTTCCTCGATCATCGACCCAATCTCCGCCTGAAGCTCGCTGGTAGTGTTCTGCGTACGTGCCATCGATGACGAGCATCAGGACAGCCGGCATCGGACGCTGCTGGGCCCCCTGAGGGCTACGAGCCGCCGGCCTTCAACCGACTTTCGGGCCGGCGGCCAGAACGACGGCTCCTTCGCGCCAGTACGAAGCGTTTCCAGCTTAACGCTTGGAAGTGTGCCGGAGCATCGCCTTCTGCCCTAGCAGGAGCCTGGGGCTGGAGCGACAGCCATGCCAGCATCTTGCCGGTTGGTCACGTTCCTGGCGGAATCTGCCGAATGGCAGAGCGCCATCAATGGCGCACACGCCTGTTACGGACGGACCGTGAACGCAGCCCGCATGCCGAGCAAGTAGTGACTGTGCGTCATGCCAGGCATCCTCTCGACAATGTTGCAGATGAGAGCGTACCTGCCAGGCTTGAGGTCGACAGTTTTCGACTCCCGACCGCCCGCGGCAAACGGCTCGATTTCGGCGACGATGTCGACCTGATGCTCATCGACTTTCTCGTCCACAACCGGCAGAGATTCGATCGGGAGGTCTGTGCGGATGATAACGAGCTCGTGAGGCTCGGTCCCGTCGTTGGCGGCGACGAAGCGGACCTTGCCAGCCTTGACCTCGGCGCGCGCCGGACTCACGCTCCACTCTTTCAGGCTGACGGAGACCTCCTGAGGTTCGCCGCCGCAAGCGAACACGAACAACGTTAGAATTGACGCAATCGCTAGGCCACTGCGCGGTCCAAAGTGCCAGCTTCGCATGTCACTCCTTCGCCACGTTCCTCTGCAGCCCACCAGGCGGCTGCTCAATCCGACCGGGACATACCTGGCTAGGAACATCAAACACTCCTTATTAGGCAAGCCTAATTTTCTGAGGAATATCATCCTAAGGAGAGGCTTGTGTCAATAGCCGAACGCTCGGCGTGCGGTCGATCGGCTATCTGACCGCCGGCGCGCTCGCTGCCCCCGCCGGCGTGCAGCCCCTCTTCCT
>DATMBD010000201.1:0-2006 GCA_035559355.1 Dehalococcoidia bacterium | reverse complement strand
CCGCGCGCATCCGCTCGATCTCGGCTCGGCGCGCCTCTGCCGCCCCCTTCGACTTCGCGGCCTCCTGGCGGCAGAGATCGAGCAGCGCGGGCAGCGCCAGGCGCGTCGCCGCAGTGATCGGAATGTCCACAGGGTGCAGGCGTTCGTAGTCGGCTGCCCAGCTGCGCTGCATCAGGTCCCAGACGCTGATGTGGGCCACCTTCGCCTCGGGGGGTAGAAGCGGCGTCGGGTCGTATTCGGCGGCGACGCCGGATCCCAGCGCCCCGGCGAGGTCGGCGACGTCGAGCGCCAGGACGAAGTCCGCGCGGCGCAGGATGTCGGCGCGGGCGGCGCTGAGGTTGAGGGGATGGTCCGTAGGTAGGTTGAAGCCTCCCACCGATACGACGGGCGCCGCCAGCAGCTCGGCAAGCTGCTGCAGGGCGGGCAGCGCGTCTGGGTGTCGCCCGACCGCATCGGCGACGATCACCGGCCAGGAGGCGCCGGCCAGCAACCGCGCGACTTCCCGCAGCGCCTCGGGATCCGGCGCGGAAGGCGCGGGCGGCCGGAAGCGGGCGACGTCCGGCAAGACGATCGGCTCGGCGATGGGCTGCTCCTGGAGCTCAACGTCGTAGCAGAGGTAGACGGGACCCGTCGGCTCCGTCATGGCGATGCGGTAGGCGCGCAGGAACGACTCCGGGAAGTCGGCCACACTGCCCGGCTGGTCGTCGAACTTGGTGTAGTCACGCACCTGGGTGCCCTGGACGAGGGCGGTGTGCACCCAGTCGATCCAGTTGCGGCGCTTGTGGGCCGCCACTGGGCCCGTGCCGCCGATGACGATGACGGGAACGCGCGCGCACCAGGCGTTGAAGATCGCCATGCTGGCGTGCTGCAGGCCGACCGTCGAATGCGTTGCGGCCACCATCGGCTTGCCGGTGGCGTTCGCGTAGCCCATGGCCACCGCTACGGCGATCTCCTCGTGGCAGCAGAGGACCAGCTCCGGCTTGCCTCCAGCGAAGTTCACCAGCGAGTCGTGAATGCCGCGGAAGGACGCCCCCGGGTTGAGGGCCACGTAGGGGATCTCGAGCTGCTGCATCAGCTCGATCAGAAGGTCGGAGCCGAACTCCGCCCTGCTTGCGGTCCCGGCTGCCTGCAGCGTACCGGCCCTCCCGTGTGCCGCCGTTTCGCTCATCGCTTCCTCTCCCGTCGCTATCAGCCCAAAACGCAGGTCTTCATGTTCCGCCAAGGGGCGGTGGACTGGGAAGGGGGCCGTGGAAAGAGTTCTCGCGAGCTACCAGTCTGGTTTCGCGACCATGAGGTAGACGACGAACACGTAGGCAGCGGCCAGGAGCGTCCCCAGCACCGGGTAAAGCGGCTTGTTCAGCTCCGTCGAGACATCCGCCGGCAACGGGCCGTCGGGCAACTGCTCGACTCTCGACGCCAAGGACAGCGCCGCCCGCGTCAGAACGAGAACGGCCGCGGCGATCGAGACCCAGAAGACGATTTGCGCCACGAGCAACCAGGTGATATCGAGGTCCGTGTCCGCGTCTGCGGCAGTCCAGTAGCCGAATAGCGCCACGAGCGCCGCCGCCGCGACGCCCAGGTACTGGTTCACCTTCGACAAGCGGGTGAGGCCGCGCAGCTCGCCGACCGTCGTTACGCGCGGCATTTGGATACCTGTGAGCGTGTCCACCAGGATCGTCCCCCCGAGGAAAACTGCGCCGAGGACGTGGAGCGTTACGAGAGCATCGTGCACGGCCTTCCCCCTTCGAGTTCCGGCTGCTGCCTTTCGCCATGAAAGATAAGCGCTTCAGGCAAGCGCGTCGACGTGCCATGGAAGCGCCGGCCGACGGCGGCTCGATGCACATTTATGCCTTGACAGATATATATCCTCATAGAAATATAGCTCCCGTGCCAGTCTCCGCATTCGAAGTCTTGGCGGAACCAAGCCGGCGCCGCATCCTGGACCTCCTGCAGCGGGCCGAGCGGCCCGTGGGCGAGCTCGTCGAGGAGCTCTCCTTGAGCCAGCC
>DATMBD010000200.1:0-2054 GCA_035559355.1 Dehalococcoidia bacterium | reverse complement strand
GCCTCCCGACGACCAGCGCCGTAATCGCCGACGTCCTCGACGCCGCTCAGAGCATCATCGGCGGCCGGAGAGCGATCCATGTGGCGGAAGAGGCGCCGGGAAGAATCATCCCCATGAGCGACCTCCATACGCGCTACTACGTCCGCCTCACGGTCGCGGATCGTCCGGGCGTCCTCGCTCAGATCGCCACCAAGCTCGGCGATGCCCAAATCAGCATCGCCTCCGTGATCCAGAAGGAGGCTGATCCCGCGTCAAACACCGCCGAGTTGGTTATGATGACCCACGAAGCGCACGAGGCATCGATGCTCAGCGCCCTTAAGGAAGTCGAGGCCCTGGCTGTCGTCCAGGAGATCGGCAACTTCCTGCGCGTGGAAGAGCAGTGAGGAGGACGGCGCGGCCGTGACCACCAGACGCGAAGTTCCTCTCGCCGGCGATACGTTGGCCTGGGTGCATGTCGAGCTCGCGGAGATAAAGAGCCGCCTCTCGATCGCCCAGCAGACCGCCGATCAGAGCCGCGCGCTCGCTTCCGACGCAGCCGACACGTCCTACCAGCTGCGCGCCGCCCTGGGGCAATTCGACGGCCTCGGCAGCGCGATTCAGCATCTCCAGGACGACCTCCGAGCCCTAAGGGAACAGCTGGCGCGAGCCCAGGATGACATTCATTCTCTGCGCCAGAGTCGCGAGGAGAGCGAGCGCTACGAGGCGGCAGAGTCCGAGCGGGTGCGCCAGTTCCAAAACGACACGACGCGAAGATTCGGGGAAATAGCCCGCCAGATCGAGGCTTGGCTGGAGCGCGTCGCCGGCGTTGAGGAGCACAGTCGGCGCAACCTGGAGCTGATCTCCCAGGTGGCGATGCGACTGGAGCCCCTCGAGGGCAGCCTCGCTGAGGCCGAGACCGCTCACTCCCGCACCGTCGCTACCCTGAGCCGCCTCGATCAGGAGATGCAGCGGATCTCCAGCGCCGTGCTTGCCCTTCAGAGCGAAGACCACGGCCACCGCGAGCGCAGCAACACGGCGTTCGAGATGCTGCGCCGCCTCGAGGGCGAGGTCGAGGCGCTGAAAGCAGAAGTAAACAAGATCGCCCGCATCGAGGACAGGGTCGAGCTCGTGCAGGCGGAGCGAACCCGTCACAACGAGCGCCTGAACGAGATTACGGCTGAGCTGCACGCCATCGATACGCGCTTGAACCAGAACGATGAGCGCGCCGCCCTCATCGAGGCGCGGATGGCGGGCCTGCAGGAAGATCTGCGCCTGCTGCGCGAAAACCTCCAGCTGGAGCGGGAGCGCCTGGCCGCGTACCTCAACTCGCTCCGGGACCTGCAGGCGGACATGCGCAAACGTCAAATCGTCGCCCTCGAGAAAGAAATCAGGGACATCCGCGCCCGTGCCTTCGACGTTGCCCCTGAGTAGCCGCCGGCGCGGCGTCCTTGAACGCTACGCCGACTTCCTGCCGCTGACCCCGGCGACGCCCCGTGTCGACCTGGGGGAAGGGAGCACGCCGCTCGTTCGTTCCAGCCGGATCGGCCCCTCGCTCGGTATCGAGGAGCTCTACTTCAAGCTTGAGAGCTGCAATCCAACGGGGTCGTTCAAAGACCGGGGCATGGTCGTGGCCGTGGCTAAGGCCGTCGAGGAAGGCGCCAAGGCAGTCCTATGCGCTTCCACTGGCAACACCAGCGCCTCCGCCGCCGCCTACGCCGCGCACTGCGGCCTGCATGCCTTCGTCTTCTTGCCGAAGGGGGGCGCCGCCGGCGGCAAGCTGGCTCAGAGCTTCGCCTACGGCGCCCAGGTGGTCGCCATCCAAGGAACGTTCGACGACGCTCTGCGCCTGGCGCGCGAGTTTTGCGCCCGCCATCCCGTTGCCCTCGTCAATTCCGTCAACCCCTACCGCATCGCTGGCCAGAAGACGGCCGCCTTCGAGATAGTCGACGCACTTGGGGACGCGCCCGATTACCTCTTCTTGCCTGTCGGCAACGCCGGCAACATCACCGCCTACTGGGCCGGGTTCAAGGAATACGCCGAAAGCTCGCTGGCCCGGCGGCTGCCGCGAATGATGG
>DATMBD010000199.1:0-4156 GCA_035559355.1 Dehalococcoidia bacterium | reverse complement strand
CGTTTCCGCGAAGCGGTCGCGGACTACGGCAAGGCGCTGGAAATCGAGCCCAACGTTGCCGCGGTCTACCTGGGCAGGGGCAACGCCTACTTCAACAGCGGCGACTTCCGCGCCGCCGTGGCCGACTACGACAAGGCCCTCGCCCTGGACCCTAGCCTCGCGGCGGCGTACCTGAACCGCAGCAGCGCCTACTTCAACCTTCAGGCGTTCGACAAGGCGCTCGCCGATTACACCGAGGCGATCGAGCTGGAGCCCGACCTGGCCGCGGCCTACCAGAACCGGGGCACGACGCTGGCAAAGCTTGGCCGCTACGAGAACGCGATTCAGGACTTCAACAAGGCGATAGCCCTGGACCCGGGGCTGGCCGTCGCCTATACGAGCCGGGGCGACGCCTACTTCACCCTTCAGGAGTACGAGCGCACGATCGCTGACTACGACCGCGCCATCGCCCTCGACCCGAACTCCGTCAGCGCGTATTTCAACCGCGCTACGGCGTACTTCAACCTACAGCAGTATGAGAAGGCCGTGGCCGACTATACGAAGGCCATCGCTCTCAACCCGCGCTTCACGGCGGCGTACTTCAATCGAGGCAGGGCCTACTCAATCCTCGAGCAGACGGAGTTGGCTATCGCCGATTACGGCAAGGTCATTGAGCTGGACCCGAAGTTGAGCGCGGCCTACGTCAACCGGGGCGCTTCCTACAACGCGCTCAAGCAATACGAGGATGCCATCGAAGACCTCTCCAGGGCGATAGAGCTGGACCCCGGGCTTGGC
This sequence comes from Dehalococcoidia bacterium, assembly GCA_035559355.1. Taxonomy (GTDB): domain Bacteria; phylum Chloroflexota; class Dehalococcoidia; order DSTF01; family WHTK01; genus WHTK01. Next base: position 3,382 of record DATMBD010000199.1, on the reverse strand, counting down.
CTCGCCTACTACAACCGCGGAAATGCTTACGTGGGGTTGCAGCGCTTCGAGGACGCCGCCGCTGATTACACCAAAGCGGTGGAGCTGGAACCGAACCTGACCAACGCTTATTTCAACCGCGGCAACTCCTACTTCAACCTGGGGGACTTCAACCGCGCGATTCGCGACTACGACAAGACCATAGACCTGGAGCCCAGCTTTCCCACTACGTACTTCAACCGGGGCAATGCCTACTTCAACCTGCGCCAATACCAGAACGCGATCGCGGACTACGACAAGGTCGTCGAACTCAATCCCGCTGTAGGGGCCGGCGTCTACCTCGCCCGCGGGGACGCCTACTTCAGCCTGGAACGCTACGAGCAGGCCGCGCAGGACTATACGAAGGCGATAGAGCTTTCGCCGGGGAATGCCGACGCCTACTACAATCGCGCCAACGCCTATTTCAACCTCGGGCGCTTCCAGCAAGCCGTGGACGACTACACGAAGTCGCTGGAGCTGGATGCGCAGCAGGTCAACGCCTACTACAACCGGGCACTGGCTCGGATAAGACTCAAGGACACGAAGGGAGCCATCGCGGACCTGGAGAAGGCGCTGACGCTGGGGAAGGATCAGGCCCAGATCGACCGCATCCGCCTCCTGCTTAGGGAGCTGCGCCAGTAGGCATTCTCGATGCTCGCGCCGACATGAAGCCCAGCCTCCTGACTCAGGAGTTCCTCGCGGCGGCGGCCGCTATGCTGGCGTTGCTCGTCTTCGTCTCGGCGCTGTACTGGCTATTCACGGGGAACTCGCCCTGGCCCACGTTCTTGGTGCTGCAGGCCTTGGCGTTCGGGTCGGGTATCGGGCTGCTGACCCTGCTCTCGCCTCGCCGCCGCGGCTAGCGGTTCAGCGCGTCGGCGTCGGTACGGCTCCAGGGCGGCCGCCGCTGGCGAGGGACTGCAGCTCCGGCGGCAGCTGGCTGATCGACGTCGCGTCGATGCTGCCGTCGTCCTTGCGCTGGCCGGCCACGACCACGGCGTCGCCCGTCTTCAAGCCAGCCAGCCCGTTGCCTGCGTATGTGTTGACGGTGGTCGAGGGGCCCACCGCGACTTTCACGCTCGCCTGCTGGGTCTGCACGCTGACCGTCTGGCCTTCGATAGCCGTGACCTGGCCGATGGTATTGCCGCCTAAGCCGAGGGCGCCGCGCGCTGTCTGGCTGCCGGCCCCTTGGGAGGCGCCGGCTGCCGCGGCTCCCCCCACGCCGAGAAGCGACTGCAACTGCTGCTGCGTCAGCCCAGTTTGAACGGTCTGCCCGTCCCCTTTGCCAACGGCGACCCCCGCGCCGAAGGCCACACCGACGACGAGGCCGACCGCCAGGACACCGAGGAGAAGCACGCGAAATCTCGGGACCGCCATGATCCGTCTCCTATTCGTAGCGCAGCGCGTCTATTGGCCGCAGGCGGGCCGCCCGCTGCGCCGGGTAGATGCCGAAGAAGAGGCCGATGGCCCCGGATACCAGGAAAGCGATGCCCACCGACGACCACGAGATCACGGTCTGCACGTTCTCGCCCAGCCCGGCGATATTCTTGCCGTCCATGAACCGCGCGGCGCCGAGGCCAGCGGCGATGCCCAACAAGCCGCCGACCACGGTGACCGTCAGCGCCTCCGTCAGGAACTGCATCATGATGTCCGCCTGGCGGGCGCCCACCGCCTTGCGAATGCCGATCTCGCGCGTGCGTTCTGTCACCGAAACGAGCATGATGTTCATGATCCCAATACCGCCGACGACAAGCGAGATGCCGGCGATGCTGCCCAAAAGGACGGTCATGGCCCGCGAGACCTCGCGCGCGCTCTCGGCGAGGTCCTCCTGGCTCTCGACCGTGAAGTCGGGCTCGGCGACGCCGTGGCGCTGCGAGAGCAGTTGGGTGATCGATTGCTTGGCGGCTTCGAGATTGCCTTTGTCCCTGACCTTGACGGTGATCTGAGTGACGACGGCGGTATTGCGGGCGCTGCGGAAGAAGGAAAGCTGGCGCTGGACGGTGGTGAGCGGCACGAAGACTTGGTTGTCGTAGCTGGAGGCTTGGTTGCCTCCTTTGGCCTTGATCACGCCGGTCACGCGCAGCGTCACCGAGTTTGGCCCCAGCTGAACGCGGACGTTCTGACCAACGGGGTCTGAGCCGTCCGGGAACAGGGTCTGGGCAACGTTTGCGCCCAGCACGGCCACGCGGGCCGTGCGCGTCACGTCCTCATCCGTGAAGAAAAAGCCTGAGGCCAGCTCCAAGCCCGTGACCTCCGTGTACTGGGGCGTGACGCCGATGATGCTGGCGAAGGTATTGTTGCCGCCCGCGATCAGTTGCCCGCCCGACTGCGACTGCGGCACTGCCGCCACGACGCCTGGAATCTCGGCGGCGATCGCCTCGGCGTCCTCCTGGCTGAGGGTGAGGGCGGATCCCGGCGCCGTCCTCACGCCGGCGTTGTTGGTCGCACCGGGCCGGATGAACAGAAGGTTCGTGCCCAGGCCTTCAATGCGGTCAGTGACCGCCTTCTGAGACCCCTGCCCCACGGCCATCAGGGCGATAACCGCTCCGACGCCGATGATGATGCCGAGCATGGTCAGCGAGGCGCGCAGCTTGTTCGCTGCCAGGGCCTCGATTGCGAGCTGGAGGGCGTCGCGCAGGCCCATCAGGCCTCCCCCGCCACAAGCTGAGCGGCGCCCTCCGGCGTGCCGCGGGCGAGCTCAGCCTCCGCCTGCAGGGGCCGCGGGTTCGGCTCGTCGCTGACAATGCGGCCATCGCGCATCTGGATGATCCGCCCGGCATGGCGGGCGATGTCCGCTTCGTGCGTGACGTAGACCACCGTCATGCCCCGCTCGCGATTGAGGCGCTGGAATATGGCGATGATCTCGAGGCTGGTGCGGCTGTCCAGGTTGCCCGTCGGCTCGTCGGCGAGCACGAGGGAGGGATTGGCGATGAGGGCGCGGGCGATAGCGACGCGCTGCTGCTGGCCGCCGGAAAGCTCCGTGGGCTTGTGATTGGCTCGGTCCGCCAGCCCTACGGCCGCGAGCGCCTCCAGGGCGAGATGGGTACGGTTGCGGGTGCCTCGGTACACGAGGGGCAGCTCCACCTGGCGAAGCGCGTTCATCCGCGGCAGCAGGTTGTAGTTCTGGAAGACGAAGCCGATGGCGCGGTTGCGGACGTAGGCAAGGTCGTCCTCGGACAGGCTGGAGACGTCGACGCCGTCCAGGAGATAGACGCCGGACGTGGGAGTGTCCAGGCAGCCGAGGATGTTCATGAGCGTGGACTTGCCGGAGCCAGAAGCGCCCGTGATCGCCACGAACTCGCCATGGGCGATCGTGAGGTCGACGCCGTCGAGGGCGAGGACGCTGTGCTCGCCCATCTCGTAGACC
>DATMBD010000198.1:0-7778 GCA_035559355.1 Dehalococcoidia bacterium | reverse complement strand
CGCCGAGAAGTCGGCTTCGTCTGGCAGCAGACCTCTCGCAACGTCCTCCCCTATTTGACGGCTGTCCAGAACGTCGAGTTGCCCATGATCCTGGAGGGAGCCGAGCCGGGCCCGGCCCGCGCCAAGGCCCGCGAGCTCCTCGATCTCGTGGGCCTCGGCGAACGCATGAACATGCGCCCGGACCGGCTCTCCGGCGGCGAACAACAGCGCGTAGCCATCGCCGTGGCTCTGGCAAACGACCCACCGCTCCTCCTGGCGGACGAGCCGACGGGCGAACTGGACTCGCAGACCGCCGCGGAGATCTTCTCGGTCATGCGCAGCCTCAACGAAGAGCTGGGCGTGACCATCGTCATCGTTACTCACGACCCCGCCATCGCCAACCAGATCGACCGCGTCGTCGCCATCCGCGACGGCCGCATCAGCACCGAGAGCTTCCGCCGCATCGTCTTCGAGGGCCGTGACGCCTACGTCTTCCACGACGAATACGCCGTCGTCGACCGCACGGGACGGCTGCAGATCCCGAAGGAGTACCTGGAACGCATCGACATCAAGGAGCGTGCTCGCCTGCGCCTGGCCGAGGGAGCCGTCGAAGTCCTGCCTGAGGACGCCGCGGAAGAGGGGAGGGCATGAGCGCCGGCGAGCCCCTCGTCCGCGTGGAAGGCGTCAGCCGCGAGTTCCAGGTCGGCAACCAGACAATTCATGCCCTGAGGGACGTGACCTTTCAAGTCGCGCGCGGTGAGTTCCTGGCCGTCATCGGCCGGTCCGGGTCCGGCAAGACGACGCTCCTCAACGTCATCGCCGGCCTCGATCGCGCCACCAAGGGCCACGTCTATATCGATGGCGCGGACGTCTCCGCGATGACGGACGCCCAGCTCACGGAGCTGCGACGCCACAAGATCGGCTTCGTGTTCCAGTCCTTCGGGCTGCTCCCGCTACTCTCTGCCTACGAGAACGTGGAGGTGGCCTTGCGCATCGCCGGGGCGCCCGCGCGCGAGCGAGGGAAGCGCGCCCACGAGTTGTTGGAGATGGTGGGCCTCGGCCGCCGTGCCCACCATCGTCCTTACGAGCTCTCGGGCGGCGAACAGCAGCGGGTGGCGATCGCGCGGGCGCTTGCCAACCGTCCGCCCCTGATCCTCGCCGACGAGCCCACCGGCGAACTCGACTCGACCACGGCCGCGGCGATCTTCGCCCTCTTGACGGAGATCGTGGAGCGCGAGGGCGTGACGATCATCACGACGACCCACGACCGTTTGGTCATGGAGAAGGCCCAGCGCGTCATCGAGCTGGCGGATGGCGTCCTCCAGGCCGGCCCCACCTACTTTGAGCGAGACCGCAAGCAGGCGATCTCGGTGCCGTGGAAAGCGCCCGATTCCTGGGAGGCCGCCTCTCGCGCCGAGACGGCGGACAGGCAGCCCGTGGAGCGAGAGCCTGAAGACGTGCGGCGCTGGGCGCGGCCCTCGCAGCAGCAGCGCCGCGCCCCTTACCACCCGCCGCCTTCGCCGCGCGAACCCCTGTGACCCGGCCCGTACTCCACCTGGACTTCATCGCCCTCAGACCCGAGACCGGCCCGCAAGACCGCGAAGCGCTGCTGGAGGCGGCAGCCGCGCTCGCCTCGATGCCCCAGGTGCTCGCCGTCGGGGCGATCGAAGCGGGCGCGGGCTCAGACTTCGACCTCGCCGTCTTCTTTCTCCTGCCGGACCTCGGCCGCCTGGAGCCGTTCGGGACGGACGAGCGCTACGCGCGCTTCCTGCAGGGCAGCGTAGCGCCGAAACTGAAGCGCTTCGCCGGCGCGGACGTCGAGCTCGACTCGGAGCCGGCCTTTCGCGAGGGCATCGCGGCCTGCCTGGCTCTGGCCACGCCGGACGAGACCTTCGACTGGGAGGTGAGGGAAGCCCTGGAGGCCTGGGCGGACGCAGTGCGCCCGGCCGCCCGCGCCATTGGCCTGGCGGTAGGCGAACGGCAGGCGTTTCGCGGCGTCGCGCTTGCCTTCGGCGGCGGAGCGGCGAGCGCCGGCCGCCCGGCCGACGGCCGCTTCCGGAGCACGTTCGTGGCGGGCGGGGCGCGCAGGCTGTGATCGATTCGCGGACGGCGGCAAGCCCGAGGCTTCCCGGACGGCGCTATGCGGTCTAGGCGCGGCTGGGCGGTGGTCCTGGCGCTGCTGGCCATCGTCACGCTGGCGGCCGGCATACCTTACTTCGTCGCGGGCAAGGACGCCCGCCGGCCGCCTCAGCAGCCCCACCTCACCACGCTGGCGCTGCCTCCGGGCATGACGCTCGACTCCTTGCAGCGGGCGGAGGTGGACGAGGTGATCGACGGCGACACGCTCGACGTGCGCGTGGACGGCCGGCGCGAGCGCGTGCGGCTATTCGGCGTGGACACTCCGGAGCGAGGCGACCACTGCTACCGCGAGGCGCAGGACCGCGCCGACAGCCTCATCGGCGGCCGCGTCCTGCTGCTTGCCGACGCCCGCGACCGGGATAACTTCGGCCGCCTCTTGCGCTACGTCTTCCGGCCGGACGGCGTCTCCGTGGATGCGACCCTCGTCGCCGAAGGCTTCGGGACGGCGTGGCGGCAGGACGGCCGCTACCGGGACGAGATCGTCGCCCTGGAGGCCGAAGCGCGGGCGGCAGGCCGCGGCTGCCTATGGGGCAGGGGCTAGGTACCTCGGCGTACGCCACCGGCGTACGGGTTCGACCGTCGAGCAGCGCCTGAGAAAGAACTACCTAGGAACCGTGTACCCCGGCGAATCCACCCATCAGGGCGTGGACGTCAGCTCGAAGATCTGGTCGCGGTCGTTGTCGTAGCGCAGGAGCGTGCGCTGGGGGGTGTCGGCAAACCAGGCGACCTGCCGGGCGTTGCTCGTCCTGATCTCCAGCCGCCAGGCCTCGAACTGCCCGGCCGGGACGCGCACCGTCTCTTTGCCCGTCACCTCCAGGTTGACTTTCTGACGGCTGCGGCGGCCGGTGATGATCGTCGTGTAGCTGGCCTCGTAGCCGGGAGCGAAAGGCAGCGTGCGCCACAGAAACAGCGAGCTATCGTTATCGTAGGAGTGTTCCGGGACGCTGAGGCCGCTCTGCTTTTCGTCATTGTGGCGGATGAGCGCGCCTTCGGGCGTGTAGGTGACTTCGAGCACGTCCTCGCCGCCGGGGTTCACGATCCTGCGGCTGCCTGAGACCGGCTTCAACGTTTGGCTGTCGACGACGACGCTGATGCTGTCGGTGGCGACCTTGCTCTTGTACTCCTGCGTGAGCGTCGTCGTGGCGCCGGCGCGCTGGATGGAGAGCACGCCCTGACCCAGCTCCTCGCCGTCGTCGTTGCGGATCACGTAGGTGTGGCGCTCCGTATCGCCCCATGGGACCGTCCCGGCGACATCCGAGGTCGGCGCGCCGGCGTCGCCGCCGCCGCAAGCCGGCAGAGGCCACACGAAGGCGAGCAGGCTTGCCAGGAGCCACCAGGCCGCTGCGGGGGCTCCCGGCCTTCCGAGCGGCGCGGATAGCAGGCGCGATGACAACCACCGCGCCCATCGTCGCCTGGGTCGAGGGTCTGGAAGCGATTGGACTGGGGGAAAGGGGTGGGGGCTCAAACCGGAGACGCTGCCACCTCGCGGATGGCCTCGAGGGCGTAGTCGATGTCCTCGCGCTCGATGCCGTAGTGCGTGACCATGCGGATGCGGCCGCCGCCGCCGCTGCTCAGAATGCCCCGCTCTCGCAGGCGGGCGGCGAAGTCCTGGGCCGGCATGCTTTCGACTTTGAAGAAGAGGATGTTCGTTTGCACGAGGGAGGGATCGATGGCGATGCCCGGAATTCGGGCCAGGCCCTCGGCGAGGTAACGGGCGTTGGCGTGGTCGTCGGCGAGGCGGTCGACCATCTCCTCGAGGGCGACGATGCCCGCCGCGGCGAGCACTCCCGCCTGGCGCATGCCGCCGCCGACCATGCGACGCATGCGCCTCGCCCGCTCTACGAAGGCGGCGCTGCCGCAGACGAGCGAGCCCACCGGCGCCGATAGTCCCTTCGAGAGGCAAAAGCTCACGGAGTCGGCCTCTTTGGCCAGTTCGGCCGCCGTGGTCTCCAGGGCGATGGCGGCGTTGAAGATACGAGCGCCATCGATGTGCAGAGCCGCCCCCGCCTCACGGGCGATAGCCGCGATTTCGGACGTATAGCTGGCAGGCAGAGCGCTCCCGTTGCACATATTGTGCGTGTTCTCCAAGCAGATGAGCGCCGTTCGGGGAGCGGATGCCTCGCCGTGGCGGATCATCGACCGGACTTCGTCGGGGTCCAGGCGCCCATGCTCGTCGTTGTGGGCCTGGCGAAGGTTGACGCCCGCCACGCCGGCGGCGTTGCCCACCTCCGCCTGCACCATGTGCGCCATGTGCCCAACGATCGCCTCATCGCCCCGCTGGCAGTGGCTCAGCAGCGAGACCAGGTTGGCCATCGTGCCGGAAGGGACGAAGAGCGCGGCCTCCTTCCCGATTCGCTCCGCCGCCATCGCCTCCAGGCGCTTGACGGTGGGGTCGTCGCCGAGGAGGTCGTCGCCGACCTCGGCGCGGGCCATCGCCTCCCGCATCGCGGGAGTGGGCTGGGTGACGGTATCGCTGCGGAGATCGACGATGCGGCGGCTGGCGGTCAAGAGATGGTGCCACCTCGCAGCGTGCGGTAGGGCTCCTCGCCGCGCACCGCTCGTAGCTCCTCTCGCCGCTCCTCCCACTGGAGTTCGTGCAGGACGGCGAGAAGCGTGTTTTCGGAGACTCCCAGGGACGCCAGGCGATCGTGGATCGCCTGCCACACGCCCGATTCCACCAATGTGCGAACGCTCCGCTGCCAGGGCAGCCCGACGATTTTTTCGGGCGCCCCCAGGCGAGGGCGCAGGCGCATCAGCTCCCGGAAGCGCTCGTCCGGGCTGCGCACGCGATCGACCACGCGGATCAGCGGCGGGTCAGTGGGCGTGTGGCGGGTATCGACAAGCAGCCTCCGCTCGAAGAGGTGGAACATCACGACGAAGACTTCCGCCGTGTTGATCACCGGCAGGATTTCGCTCAGATCGACGCTGAGATCGTCTTCCACGTGAGTAATTCTAGAACAGCCCCAACCGCTGGCAACAGGCAAACGGCCCCGCCCGCGGCTTAGTCGTCCGCTTCTTCCTCGCCGTCCTCGTCCTTGTCGAACGGGCCCTCCTCTTCGATGCCGAGGAGCCGCAGGCGCGCCTGGTCGTACCGGCGCTTGGAGCGCGCTTCCCGGTTGAGCACGCCCTTGAGGCGGAGCGGGTCGATGCGCTTGCCTTCCAGGAAGAACTCGTGGAGGGCGGCGAGGTGCCGCTGCCACGTCTCGTACGCTTCCTTGTATTCGGCGACCTTGTCGTGCTCCACGGGGCCAGTATACGCGCGGCAGGAAAGGCCGGTGCTAGAGTAGGCGCAGGAGGCGATGCCCACGAGCGCACGCACGGAGGCTCTGGTCGAACGCCTGGTGAGGCTCCTGGGCCCGGAGGCCGTCGACCGGACGCCGGAGGGTCTGCGCTACTTCGCCGAGGACGCTCTCGGCCGCCGGGGCGCAACCGAAACGCCGCCAGCCACACCGCTCGCGATCGTGCGCCCGGGGACGCCCGAGGAAACGGCGGCGCTGCTGCGCCTGGCCTCGGACGCCTGCGTACCGGTGGTCCCCTACGGAGCGGGGACGGGGCTGATGGGAGGCGCCCGCAGCGAACGTCCCGGAATCGTCCTCGATACGGTCCGCCTGGATCGGATCGAATTCCGGCCACAGGACCGGATCGTTTGGGCGGGCGCGGGCGCCATCATCGAGAGCGTCGACCGCGAGTTGCGGCGTTACGGTCATTGCCTGGGCCACGATCCATGGACGTTTCCCGTGGCGACCGTGGGCGGGACGATCAGCACCAACGGACTCGGCTACAAGGGCGGCCGCTACGGCGGCATGGGGCAGCAGGTGCTCGCCCTGGAGGTCGCGCTAGCGGACGGCACGCTGCTTCGGACGCGGGCGGTGCGGCGGCGCTCGACGGGGCCGGAGCTGGCGCGCCTGTTCGTCGGCGCGGAAGGCACGTTGGGCGTGATTACGGCCGCAGCGCTGGAAACGTTTCCGATCCCGGAACGCGAGGAGCTGCGGGCCTACCGCTTCGAGACCTTTGAGGCCGGCTTCGCCGCCATCGACGAGATGGCGGGGCTCGGCATGCGTCCATCGCTGCTCGATTACGGAGAAGAGCACGCGTCCCCCTGGCAAGAGATGGAGCCCCGCGAGGCAGAGCCGCCGCTCCTCTATCTCGGCTTCGAGGGCTACGAGGAGGAAGTCGAGGCGTCGCTGGCGCGCGCCGGCAAGATCATCGGCGCGAAGGGCGGCAGCGAGCTGGCGGCGGGCCTGGCGCGAGAGTTCTGGGAGCGGCGGCACGTCGTCGCCCAGCGTTTCGCGCGTGGCCGGGCGCGGCAGGCGAACCGGAGCCCGGACATCGCCTTCGATTACATACACGTGGCCTTGCCGCCCTCGCAGGTGCTGCCGTTCCGGGAGCTGTGCCACACGCGGGCGGAATCGGAGGGCGTTGGCCTCCTGGAGTGCGGGCTGTGGACGGGCCCAGATTTCTTTTCCGCCGTCCTCGTCCTGCCGGAGCGGCTGGGCGGCCACGCGCGCCTGGGGCCGTTCATCGACTCGCTGCTCGAGGCGGCGCAGGACGCCGGCGGTTCCATGGAGTACGTGCACGGCGCCGGCCTGCGCCTCGCGCATCTCATGGAGCGCGAGCACGGATCCGGCCTCGAGGCGCTCCGCCGGCTGAAGGCGGCTTTAGACCCCGCAGCGGTGCTCAACCCGGGTAAGCTCGGCCTCTGAACGGCGCGTTCGCGGGCGGCCCATCCCTAGACCGGTCAACGGGCATCGCCTATGGTGAGAGGCAACTAGAAGAAACCGTACTGTTTTGACAGGAGGCTGGGCATGGCTCTCACGGCGCTGGTGCCGCTCGACGGGACGAAACTATCGGAATCGGCGTTTGCCCTTCTGCCTCTGCTAAAGACGCTTGGCTTTGAAGGGGTGCGGCTGGTGGGCGTTTGGGAGAGCGCCTGGGAGGAAGGCGAAGGCGGCGCCCAGGAGGCCGCGCTTCAAGAAGCGGAAGAAAAGGGCCGTTCCCTGCTCACCGCCTACCTGGATCGTCACGCCGAACGCGTGCGGGCGGAGGGCCTGCAGCCGGAAACGCGCGTCCACGTCGGCCGGCCGGCAGACGAGATCCTCGACAGCGCCGTCGGCGTCGACGTCATCCTCATCGCCACGCACGGCCGCAGCGGCATCGCCCGTTGGTGGCTGGGGAGCGTGGCCGATGAGGTCGTCCGGGAGGCGAAGTGCCCGGTCCTGGTCATCGGCCCCAACGTGCCGGAATCAAGCCTGAGCGCGTTCGCGGTCAGGCGCGTGCTCGTCCCGCTGGACGGCTCCGAACAGGCGGAGGCGGCCCTTCCCCTCGCGAAGTGGATCGCGGACCTCACGGGGGCTGAGATCGATGTCGCGCGCTGCCTGTCACTGACTGCCGTGGCCTACGATCCGGGCATGGCCGTCTACTCGGCGGAGCTCATCACCTCCATGGAAGACGCGGTCAAGGCCTACCTCAGCGATGTCTCTGGCAGGCTGGGTGGGCGCGTGCACGCGGAGATGCTCATTTGGGCGCCCGGGCAGCAGCTACTGGAATACCTGGAGAAGCGGCCGGCGGATCTCGTAGTCATGACATCTCACGGGCGCACGGGCGTCTCCCGAGTGGCCCTTGGCAGCGTCGCGGATCGCATGCTCCACGGTCCCGCGCCT
>DATMBD010000197.1:0-5447 GCA_035559355.1 Dehalococcoidia bacterium | reverse complement strand
TAACGGAGTCCTCGGGTCAATCAGCGCTACGGCCAAGACCGCGGTGCAGGAGGGTGAGTAGCTTTGGCAACCGTCTATGAGCGCGTGCGCAAGATCGTCGTCGACCAGCTGGGCGTCGATGAGGACCAGGTCGTCCCGTCCGCTTCCTTCGTCGATGATCTCAACGCCGACTCGCTCGATCTGGTCGAGCTGATCATGTCCCTGGAAGAGGAGTTCAGCAAAGACGGCAAGGCGTTGGAGATCTCGGACGAGGACGCGGAGAAGATCGTCACGGTGCAAGACGCCATCGACTTCTTGAAGGACCTCGGTATCGAAGACAATTAGACCGCCCTCCCGCTACGATCAGAAAGCCAGGCGCATGCCTGGCTTCTTCGTTGCGGCCGCATCTCGGCGGCCATGTGCGGGCGTAATCTCTCTGGGGTAATCTGAATACCGTGATCACGGTTCGGCTTGGGCCACCAGGTTGCCGGAGGAGGAGGTAGGCAGGGATGCAGATGTTCGGAGTCGGCATCCTGGAACTGCTGGTCATCCTCCTGCTGGCGGTGATTGTCGTCGGGCCGGACCGGCTGCCGGCGTTCGCAGCGGACCTCGCCCGTTGGATCAGGCAGACGCGCAGCTACGCCCGCCACCTCATGCGGGACTTCAACGAGGTGGTTGGAGAGCTGGAGCGGGAGGCAGGAGCCAGCCGCGAGGACTGGAAGGAAATCGCCAGCGTCATCACCCACCACACCGGCGGCGTTGGCCGGGAGCTCACGCGCGTCGGCCAGCAGCTGGAACGCACGCTGGCGGCGGAGGACCGGCCTGCCACGCCCACCAACGTCGTGCCCATCGGCGGCGGACGCGAGGCGGAGGACCCGCAACCAGACGGCGAGACTACCGGTCGCGACGAGCCGGCCGCCCCCAAGGAAGAAAAGCCCTGGTATGCCCACGAAAGGACCCGTCGGCCGAGGGCATCCCGTAGGCGCAGCAGCGAGTAATGAGCGCGGCCAGGCGGCAACCGGAGCCGGAAGCAGACGGCCAGGGCGCGAACCTGACCATTCTGGAGCACCTGCAGGAGCTGCGGCGCCGGCTCATGATCTGCGCCGGCGCCTTGGTCCTCGCCCTCGTGGCCTCGGCTTTCGTCTCGACTCCGGTGCTTCGCTGGATGAAGGAGCCGGCCGAAAGCCGCGTCGAAAACTTTGAGCTGATCTTTACGCAGCCGCTCGAATACTGGACCACGTTCTTCCGGGTCATGCTTCTGGTCGCGGTGGCCATGGCCATGCCCGTGTTCGTCTACCAGGTGCTTGCCTTCGTGGGGCCGGGCCTGACCCGCAACGAGAAGCGCTGGGCCTACCCCATCGTCCTCGGGGCAAGCGCCATGTTCGTCGCGGGCTGTGCCTTCGCCTACTACGTCGAGCTGCCGCCGGCTCTCAACTTCCTTCTCGATACCGGCGACATCGCGGAGCCGTTCATCTCAGTCAAGTACTACGTCGACTTCGTGACGCGGTTGATGTTCGTCACGGGCCTCGTGTTCGAAACGCCGCTCCTCGTCATGGGCCTGGCCAAGATCGGGATCGTCGATTCGAAGAAGCTGTTGCGGTGGTGGCGGTTCGCGTTCGTCGGCGCGTTCGTGGTCTCGGCGATCGTCACGCCCTCCATCGATCCCATCACCCAGACGCTGGTGGCGCTGCCGATGATCCTCCTCTACTTCGTCGGCATCGTCCTGGCCAGGCTGGTCGAGAGCACCCCCATCATCCCTCGCGTTTAGCGTATCGCTAGGGGACTTTAGCAGTTCTTGTTTGACGGGTCCTAGGGCCGATGCTAGGATCGGCGCGAGAAAACCAGAGGGATTGCGTTTGACGTCTCTGGGATGTCCGACCCGCTGCAATAGTAGAGGCGCCCCTGGCGCCTCTTTCTCTTCGGTGCAGGCTGGCCCCGCCTGCGGTCAGGACGCTGAAGGAGACATGACATGGTGATGGCCCTGGAGGAAAGGCGGGCGGCCCTCAGCCGGCTGAACGCAGGTGTTGCAGCATGCCGGGCTTGCGCGCTGGGGGCCTTGCGGACGCGCGCCGTGCCCGGCGAAGGCCCCGTGGACGCCGAGATCATGTTCGTCGGTGAAGCGCCCGGATACTACGAAGACCAACAAGGGCGCCCCTTCGTCGGCGCGGCGGGCCAATTCCTGGAGCAACTCCTGGCGAGCATCGGCCTCAAACGCACCGACGTGTTCATCGCCAACGTGATCAAGTGCCGGCCCCCCGGCAACCGCGATCCGCTCCCGGAGGAGATCGGCAGCTGCTCGCGGTGGCTGGACGAGCAGTTCGGCATCATCCGGCCGAAGCTCATCGTCACCCTCGGCCGCTACTCGCTGGCGCGGTTCCTGCCGGGCACGCCTATCGGCAAGGTGCACGGCCAGGGGCGCAAGGTGAACGGCGTGTGGGTGGTGCCCATGTACCATCCTGCGGCCGCCCTGCATCAAGGCTCCTTGCGGCGGACGATCGAAGAAGACTTCAAAAAGGTCCCCGCCTACCTCGAGCAAGCGCGGCGCGAGTCCGCCCCGTCCCCGGCCCCTCTAATCGCGGCCGCCCAGCCGCAGCCCACTCAGATGAAGCTTCTCTAGTGAACGGCGGTCAGAAGCTCAGAGTCATTCCGCTCGGCGGTCTTGGGGAGATCGGCAAGAACATGCTGCTCCTCGAGTACGGCGACGACATCATCGCGATCGACGCCGGCCTCATGTTCCCCGAAGAAGAGATGCTGGGCGTCGACCTCGTGATCCCGGACGTGACGTACCTGGAGGAGAACCAGGCGCGCTTCAGGGCGATTTTCCTCACGCACGGCCACGAGGACCACATCGGCGGTCTCCCGTACATCCTCCGGAAGGTGAAGGCGCCGATCTTCTGCACGCCCCTCACGTCTGGCCTCGTCGGCGTCAAGCTCAAAGAACATCATCTTCAGGCCGAAACGGACATGCGCACGATCCTGCCGGGCGAGTCCGTGCAGGTCGGCGCCTTCCGGGTAGAGGCTTTCAGCGTCGCGCACAGCGTCCCGGATTCCGTCGGTTACGCCGTCCGCACGCCCGTGGGCGTCGTCATCCACACAGGGGACTTCAAGCTGGACCACACGCCCGTGATGGGCCAGATCACGGACCTTTCCCGCCTGGCGGAGCTCGGCCGCCAGGGCGTTCTGCTTCTGCTGGCGGACTCGACCTACTCGGAGGTGCCCGGCTACACGCCCTCGGAGCGCGTCGTCGGCGAGGCGCTGACCAATATCATGAGCGCCGCCGAGGGCCGCGTGATCGTTGCGACCTTCGCTTCGCTGATCGCCCGCATTCAGCAAGTCATCGACGCCGCCGCGGCGACAGGGCGACGCGTCTTCGTCACCGGGCGGAGCATGCTCGACAACGTGCAGATGGCCAGGGAGCGGGGTTATCTGGACTTCCCGCGCGAGATGACCCTGAGCGTCAACGAGCTGCGCAGCACTCCCGCCGACGAAGTCGTCATCGTCACAACAGGCAGCCAGGGCGAACCGACCTCCGCCCTCACGCGCATGGCGAACGGCGATCATCAGCACGTCCAGATCCAGCGCGGCGATACCGTCGTCCTCTCCGCATCGCCGATCCCGGGAAACGAGGCGCTCGTCTACCGCACGGTTGACAACCTCTTCCGGTTGGGCGCGCGGGTTCTCTACAACCGCACGGACAACATCCACGTCCGCGGCCACGCCGCGCAGGAAGAGTTGAAGATCGTCCACGCCCTGGTCCGGCCCAAGTTCTTCGTCCCGATCCACGGCGAATATCGCCACTTGACGCTGCACGCGCAGCTGGCGCGGCAAATGGGGCTTCCGGAGAACAACGCCTTCGTCCTCGTGGACGGTGAGGTGCTGGAGCTGGACGGCCAAAAAGCGGCCGTAGCCGGCCGCGTTCCCTGCGATTACGTCTACGTCGATGGCCTCGGAGTCGGCGACGTCGACCAGATCGTCCTCCGCGATCGCCTCCACCTGGCCACGGACGGCATGGTGGTCATCGTCCTGGCCGTAGACAAGCTGACGGGAAAGCTCGTAGGCCGCCCGGACGTCGTCGCCCGCGGTGTAACCAGCCTGGACGAGTCCGAGGAGCTTCTGGAGCGGATCAAAGACGCGGTCGTCGAGTCGCTCGGCGCCGAGGCAGAGCACATCATGGAGTGGTCTGCCGTCAACCAGAAGGTGCGGGAATCGGTCGGCAGGTTCCTCTATGAAGAGATCCATCGCCGGCCGATGGTCCTGCCGGTCGCGGTCGAGGTCTAGAAGTGCGTCCGGGTGACCTCGAGAACTGCGGCGAAATCGAGTTGCAGCACATAGAGGATGGCGATCGCGGCTCGCTCACCATCGCCGAGCACGGCCGCGGCCTGCCCTTCGATTTCAAGCGCGTCTACTACATGTCCGGCATCGCCGACGCGAGGGCGGTGCGCGGCCGCCATGCCCACCGCACCTTGAAGCAGGCGATCTTTGCGGCCTCGGGGTCCTTCCGGCTTGACCTCGACGATGGCCGGCGGAAGGCCAGCGTCGTTCTCGACAAGCCGCACGTGGGCGTCTACTTGGGGCCGCTACTGTGGCACGCGATGCGTGAGTTCTCGCCCGATTGCGTCGTCATCGTCTTCGCGGCCGAGCCATACGACGAGGCCGACTACATCCGCGACTACGAGGAGTTCCGAGAGCTCATCAGGCAGCGCGCCTCGAAGCCGGGGTAGGCCTGGCCGGTCACGCTTCGGGGCGCTCACGCCTCCAGGAGACGGCGCCGTTCATGCGTCAGCGGCGCGGGGATGGAGCCGTTCCCGCGTTCCAAGATGCGGGCCATCTCCACCAGGAGGTTCGTCCGTGAGCGCAGAATCATGCTCAGGCCGTTGAGAAGGCCCATGACTCGCCCGACGAACAGGAGATCCGGCGGGATCTTGAGGATGGGATTTGCGCGCAGAACGCGAAGGATGTCTCGGTAGGAATCGCGAAACATTTCGGGATCGGCCCAGCCGGCGTTCTGCTCCATCATCTGCCTGGCGATATCGCCCACGTACGCCCGGCCGAAGTCCTCGTATCCCTTCGCAGTGTCGTGCTTCATGCGAAAGCCCAGGTCCCGAAAGGTCTTCCCCAGCGCGGACTCATCGTCGGCGAGCAGGGCCTTGGTCATCTGGGCGAAGACCAGCCGGAACTGGGGGCTGACTTCCTTGACCTGGCCGAAATCGACCAGCACCAGTTTGGGGCCGGGCGCGACCAGGAGGTTGCCTGGATGGGGGTCGGCATGGAAGAGGCCGTGCTGGAGGAGCATCTCGCTGAAAGCCACGATCAGCACCTTGGCCACGTCCGCCGGGTCGATTCCGAGGGCGCGCATGCCTGCCGTGTCCGTGATCTTGACGCCCTCGACGAACTCCATGACGAGGACGCGGCGGGTGGTGTGCTCCCAGTAGACCGCGGGGACGACGATGTCCTCCGCTCCCGCGAAG
>DATMBD010000196.1:0-2234 GCA_035559355.1 Dehalococcoidia bacterium | reverse complement strand
CCGGCCTGCACGAGCTTGCTCGTCAGATCAGCAGCCTTGTAAGCGGCAATGCTCCCCGTCACTCCCAGAACGATGTTGCGCCCCTTCAGTTGCATCAGGGCCCCTCGTTCAGCTCGTAGAGAATCCGCAAGCCGTGCAGCGAAAGATCCTCGTCCACGCGATCGAAGCAGCGGGTGAGCTCGTTCATCAGCGGAGCCCAGCCGCCCGTGGCCACCACCCAGGCGTCCTCGCCCACCTCCTGCTTGAAACGGCGCACCATGCCTTCGATCATCTCCGCATACCCGAAGATGATCCCGGACTGCATGGCCGCCACCGTGTTGGAGCCGATGGCCCGCTTCGGCGGCCGCAGCTCGATGCTCTGGAGCATGGCGGCCCGTCCGGCGAGCGCGTCCGTCGCCACGGCGATCCCGGGGGCTATGGCGCCGCCGAGATACTCACCGTCGCGCGAGACGGCCTCAAACACCGTACCCGTTCCCAGGTGAACGACGATGACCGGCGGCTTATGGAGGCGCAGGGCGCCTAGGGCAACGGCGATGCGGTCCGGACCGAGCTCGCGGGGTTCGTAGTGAATGCGCATTCCGGTGCGCACGCCGACGCCGACGCGGAGAGCCTGGACGCCGAAGTGCCGGGAGAAAAGCTCCTCGAACACGGGGGCGAGCGCCGGCACCACGCTCGCGAAGACGCCGCCGCTGACTCTGCTGCGCTCGAGGCCGCTCATGGCCAGAAGATTGGTGATCAGCACGGCGTACTCGTCCGCCAGGCGCGCGCTGTCGGTGGCGAAGCGCCAGCGGGCGGCCAGTTCTTCGCCTTCGAAGACGCCCAGCTTGACCTGCGTATTGCCGATGTCCGCTGCCAGCAGCATGGTGAACTCAATTATAGGCCCCTCCGATAAGGTGTATCGTAAGCGACAGCCCGGGGCTGCGGGTCGCAAAATCCCCCTACAAAATCACCTCTACTGGTCATAAAGTGCTTGACCGGCCAAGCGACGCCTGTGCTACTTTCCTCTCGCCCTTACCGCCACGAGGACGGGGCCTTAGCGGGCGGGGCAGCCACTCAACATCCAGGCTTTTCTTCGTTTTGGTCTGCTGCACCCAGGCCGGGGGGTTCGATTGTCTTCTGCGCTGCCCGCCTCCGCGCACGAGCTCTGGGACGCCACGCTCTCTCAACTCGTCCTGCGGGTCACCCGCCAGAACTACGACACTTGGCTGCGCAACACCGTCGGCAGCCGCTTCGAGGGCACGACCCTGGTCGTCACTGCTCCAAACGAGCTGGCTTGCGACTGGCTCTCCACCCGAATGCGGACCGTCATTGCCCAGGCCCTCACTGCCGTCGCCGGACCCGGCCTTCAGGTCCGCTTCGAACCGCCTCGGGACGGAGCATCCGAGGGCGAAGCTGGCGCCCTTCAACCAGCGCTCTTGCCGTCGCCGCAGACGCCTCTCAACCCCCGCTTCGTCTTCTCGACCTTCATGGAGTCTGACTTCAACCGCCTGGCGGCAACCGCGGCCCGAGACATCGCTCGGGCCGCCGATTGCCCTTACTCGCCGCTGTTCATCACCGGCGGGTCCGGCAATGGCAAGACCCACCTTCTCCACGCCATCGCCCACGAGGCAGCGCGCAACGGCGCTCGATTCGTCCTCGTTGCGGCGGAGCACTTCGTTAGCGAGTTCACGACCGCCGTGCGCAACAAGACTGGAGCGGCCTTCCGCGCCCGCTACCGCGATCTGGACCTCCTCCTCATCGACGACGTTCATCAATTCCTGGGCAAGAAGGCCACGCTGGTCGAGTTCTACCAGACGGTGGCCTCTCTGCACGATCAGGGTCGGCGCGTGGCCGTCGCCGGCGATGCCGCAGCGATGGCTGGGGCCGGTGGCCGCTTCCACGACCCGCTGCGCTGGGGACTCGTAGCGGATATCGGCCAGCCGTCGACCGAGGAGCGCGTCCGCTACGTGGAGGCGAAGGCCTCCGCCCTGGGTCTGAATCTCCCTCCAGAGGTCCGACACTACGTCGCCATCCGCATCCGCAGCAGCATTCGGGACCTCGAAGGCGCCGTAAACCGCATAAGCGCCCTCTCCCGCATTACCTCCGCTCCCATCGATATCGACTTCGCCGCCCGCGCCTTGCAGCCCGTCTCAATCAACCCCAGCAGCGAAGCACCGGCCGTCGCTCCCACACACCTCTTGGAGGCCGTCTGCAAACACCTGTGTCTTAGCCCCTCGGACATCACGAGTCCAAAG
>DATMBD010000195.1:0-2941 GCA_035559355.1 Dehalococcoidia bacterium | reverse complement strand
CAGCGCGCAGCGACCGCCTCGACTTCGCCGTAGCGGTCGAGCTGGTCTCGGAAGAGGTTCGTGAATACCGCCGCCCGGGGCCGGAGCTGGCGCAGCGCCTCGGGAACCGTCGCTTCATCGACCTCGAAGACCCCTAGCCGGTTCGCAGCGTTGCAGATGTGGCCATCAGGGTCGGTGGCCGACGCCAGCGAAGAGGCGATGCCCCGCATGAGGTTGGAGCCGCTGGCGTTGGCGAGGGGGTCCATGCCGGCAGACGTGGCGGCGGCGGCGATGAGCCGGGCAGTCGTGGTCTTGCCGTTCGTGCCGGTGACGATGACGCAGCCGTGGCCAAGCTCGGCAGCAAGGTCGGCCACGAGGCTGGGCTGAAGCCACAGGCCCAGGAGGCCGCCGGCGGCCGTGCCGCCGCCGCGCCGGAGCGTGCGGCTCGCTAACGACGCTGCCTTCGCCGCCCAGACGGATGCCAGGGTGCGGGGCCGGTGCATGGCGCTAGGGTTGGCCGACGAAGTTTGGCCGAGTGAAGAGGCCGCGTGCCAGCAGCCGCAGGAGGCTTTCCTTGCTGACCACGCCGATTACGCGGCCCTCAGAGACGACAGGCATGTGCCAAATCGAGTCGATCTCCATGCGCTGCAAGACGCTGGCCGCGTCCTCTCGCGGCATCGCCACGGGCACTGCGTCTGTCGGCAGCATGACGTCAGCAGCGGTCTTGGAGTCGCGCTCCCGCGGCGGCACGGCTTCCACTTCCTTCTCGGTGACGACGCCGACAACGCGGTCGTTCTCGTCGGCTATCAGAAACATGAAGCGCTTTCCGCCTCTGATGCTGAGGACGTGAAGGCGGTCGTCGCGGGCGGCCGTCTCGACTTCCTGGGCCATTAGTTCCTCGGCGCTGTGCCTGGCGAGCAGGTCCAGGGCTTTCGCCTGGAACCAACTCTGGCGGGCGGAGGATTCCAGGAAGAGGCCCAGGATCACGAACCAGAGGCCGCTCAAGGCGTCGACGAAGCCGAAGAGCCCGAAAAACGCCAACCCGCCGAGCATCATGAGGCTGAAGCCCAGGCTGCGGCCGATGAGCGTGGCCAGGCGGGTGGCCCGGAAGAGGTTGCCGCTTATCCCCCAAAGCAGGGAACGAAGGACGCGCCCGCCATCCATGGGGAAGCCGGGCGCCATGTTGAAGGCTGCGAGGACCATGTTCATCAGGAACAGCCACTCCAGGACGATGGGCAGCGGCTTGTCGCTTGCGAAGCCCGTTGCCCACCAGAAGCCAAAGAAGAGCAGCCCAAGGAACACGCTCGTCAGCGGCCCCATGATCGCCATGATGAACTCGTGCAGGGGGCGGCTGGCCTCGCCGCCGATTTGGGAGACGCCCCCGAAGATAAACAGTGTGATGCTCTTCACCGGGATGCCCTGCCGCAGGGCCACAAAACTGTGGGCAAGCTCGTGCAGGAGAATCGAGGCGAAGAAGATCAGACCGCTGCTGATCGCCATCACCCAGTGCAGCGCCTTGTCCTCCCGATATGGCGAGCCCTCTGGGATGACGCTCGGGTAGAAGCGCAGGGCGAGCATCGAGGTCACGAAAACCAGGGTGACGAGCCAGGACACGTTGACGACTACCGGGATGCCCAGGAGTCGCGCGACCTGGATGTTGGTGTTCACGTTGCTCCCTAGTCTACGCCATGCGAGGCAGCCGGGCCTGAGCCTCGCGGAAAAGCCCCGCGGTTGATCACGCGCGCAGGCGCGAGCTCCGCAGCCGCAGCGAGTTGGTCATGACGGAAACGGAGCTGAAGGCCATGGCGGCCGCGGCAAGGACGGGATTCAAGAATCCGTAGTCACCCAGGGCCCACTCGAGCCAGCCCGGCACGCCGCTTTCCTTGAAAAAGGGGTAGAGAATGCCCGCGGCGATGGGGATGAGGGCAACGTTGTAGGCAAACGCCCAAAACAGGTTCTGCCGCACGGTGCGCATGGTCGCTCTGCTGAGCGAAACCGCCGCGGCCACGCCGCGCGGATCGCCCGCCATGAGCGTGACGTCGGCCGCCTCGATGGCGACGTCCGCCCCCGTGCCGATGGCGATGCCGAGGTCAGCCTGGGCGAGCGCGGGCGCGTCGTTGATCCCGTCGCCGACCATGGCCACGCGGCGTCCTTGCGCCTGAAGCGCGCGCACCTGGGCTGCCTTCTCGTCCGGCAGGACCTCGGCGATAACGCGGTCGATTCCCACCTGCGAAGCGATGGCGCGCGCCGTTTCGGGGTTGTCGCCGGTCAGGAGCATGACGTCCAGCCCTTGCTCCTTCAGGAGCCGCACCGCCTCCGCCGCACCCGGCTTCACCGTGTCCGCGATGGCGATCAGCCCCGCGGCCCGCCCATCGACGGCGACCATCACTGTGGTCTTGGCCTCGCCGCGGAACCTTTCGCTTTCGCGGGCCAGGGTCGAGACGTCGACTCCGTTCTCCTGGACGAACGCTGGCGTGCCTATGATCAACCGACGGCCGTCGACGGTAGCGCACACGCCCTTGCCCGCCACTGCTTCGAAGTCCTCGGCGTCGGGCAGGTCGAGGCCGCGGTCCTTAGATTCGCGGACGATAGCCTCGCCCAAGGCGTGCTCGGAACCGCGTTCGGCCGCGGCTACCAAACGCAAGAGCGCGTCCTCGTCCATGCTCATGGCAATCAGGTCGACGACCCGCGGATGGCCGGCGGTGACGGTGCCCGTCTTGTCGAAAACCACCGTGTCGACCTTCGCCGCGGTCTCCAGAGCTTCGCCGCGGCGAATGAGGACACCCATCTCCGCTCCCCGGCCAGTCCCCACCATGATCGCCGTCGGCGTGGCGAGCCCCATGGCGCACGGGCAGGCGATGATCAGAACCGCCACGGCGTTGAGGGTGGCGTAGATGACGGCGCCTTCCGGCCCCAGCCACAACCAGAGCACGAAGTCGGCCGCGGCGAGAAGGATGACCGC
>DATMBD010000194.1:0-4490 GCA_035559355.1 Dehalococcoidia bacterium | reverse complement strand
CGAGGATAAGCCGCTCGTGGTGGGCGACCGTATCGCTGCGGCCGAAGGCGGCGACGGCCTCCTCGCGGCCGGAGAGGGGATGGCCGTAGGGCGTGTCTGGCCCATACAGGAGGGCGTTGGCGACGCGCTCCGCGATGGCGTTGGCGTCGTCGCGCAGGCGCCGTAGGTCTGTGAGACGCTCGCGGCGCACGCGTTCCACCTCTTTCTCCGGGAAGGTGGGGTTTGCGATCACGTCGGCGAGGATCTCCAGCGCCTTCGGCCAATGCTGCGAGAGGGCCTCCGTCGAAACCAGGACATCCTCTCGGTCGACGCCGACCTGGGGCTGGGCGGCGATGAATTCCGACTCCTCAGCGATCTGGCGGCTGGTTCGCGTCTTGGTGCCTTCGATGAGCAGGCGTCCCGTGAAAGAGCCCAGCCCGGGCGCCTCCGGCGGGTCAGCGATGGCGCCGCCGGGGAAGTAGATCCCGCCGGCCACGAGAGGCACTTCGTGTTTCTCGACTACGAGGAGATCGAGGCCGCCGGCGAGCTGCATGCGTCTGGGGACGGGCGCCTCGAAGCGTCGTGGCCGGCCCGGCCCAGGTTGCTTGCTGCGGTCGATGACGGTGGGCGCGGGGGCCACCTGCTCCTTGGGCGAGACGACCAGGCGCACGCGTCCATCGGTCAGGTAACGGCGGGCGACGCGCTGGACGTCGGCTGCCGTCACGGCTTTGTAGCGGTTGAAGTCATGGTTGATGCGGCCGGGGTCGCCCGCGAAGACGTTGAAGAAGTTGAGCATGTCGGCCCGGCCGCCGAAGCCGCCGACGCTCTCCAGCTGGCGCACGTAATGCGCCTCGAGATTGTTGATCGCCCTTTGCAGCTCGGCGTCCGCGACGGGCTCGCGCCCGACGCGGTCGATCTCGGCGAGGAGCGCCGCTTCCACGTCCGCGACGCTCGCCTCAGGGGCGACGGTGGCATCGATACGGATTTCGCCCGCGATTTCCATGGAGGCGTAGTAAGCGCTGACGGCGCGGGCGATCTGCTTTTCGTAGACCAGGGACTGGTAGAGGCGGGAGCTGCGGCCTTCGGCGAGGATGGTCATGAGCACGTCCAGGGCAGGCTCGTCGGGGTCGAAGCGCGGCGGGCCCACCCAGGCGAAGTAGAGGCGCGAGAGCTGGACGCTGTCCGCCAGCTCCAGGCGCCCCTCGCCGGGAAGACTTGGCATCCAGCGTTGCAAGCGGGCGACGGGCGGGGCCGGCTGCAAGTCCGCGAAGTAGCGCTCGACGAGCTTCTTCGTCTCCTCGACGTCGATGTCGCCGGCGATCGCCAGGCTGGCGTTGTTGGGGGCGTAGTAGCGGCGGAAGAAGGCCTTGACGTCCTCCAGGGTGGCGGCGTCCAGGTGCTCCTGGGAGCCAATCGTCTGCCAGTGGTAGGGGTGATTGGGAGGGAAGAGCGCCTTGCGGATCTCCTGGCCGGCGAGCCCGTAGGGGCGGTTCTCGTAGCTTTGACGGCGCTCGTTCTTGACCACGTCGCGTTCGGTGGCGAAGCCGCCTTCGTCCAAGGCATCGAGGAGGAAGCCCATGCGGTCGGACTCCAGCCAAAGAGCCAGCTCCAGGTACTCGGCGGGGACGTCCTCGTAGTAGTTGGTGCGGTCGACGGTGGTGGAGCCGTTGATGTTGGCGCCCACTTCCTGCAGGGGCAGGAAGTACTCGCGGTTGTGGTGCTTGGAGCCGCGGAACATGATGTGCTCGAAGAGGTGGGCGAAGCCGGTACGGTCGGGCTCCTCGTTCTGAGAGCCTACGTGGTACCAGATGTTGACGGCGGCGATGGGCACGGACTTGTCGACGTGGAGGATGACGTCCAGGCCGTTGCTGAGCGTGAATTTCTCGAAAGCGATGTCGACGGGCATGCAAAGGCTCCGTTCTAGGAGTGAGACCGCTGAGGTGGGCCGCGCTAGGGGGCTGTCCCCGCTGGTTGCGCTGCTTCGATTATCCCCTGACCGGTGGAGAAGCCGCTAGGCAGGGGGCTCGCCTTCGCCAGGAGGATATGGCATCACCAAGCGACCCGCCGCGGGGCTCCCGCACTGCCTTCGTGCCCAAGGCGGACGTAGCCCCGGACTCGGTCGAGAGCGGCCGAAATAGGGGGATACAAGCTATTGCGCGTTTTCTGATAGGCTCTTATTATGCCGCTACAGCTACCGGCCCCCTGCAGGCGGGCCGGTTTGCTTAGTTGAGGTTTTCCGCCGGCCGGCGGGTAGAATGCCCCGTAGTCACGGTTGGAACCGATTAGAAAGACTCCTATGAGCCAAAGCTATCGATTTCCCGATCTGCCGCGACCGAAGAAGCAGGGGTTGTACGACCCAGCCACCGAGCACGACGCCTGCGGCGTCGGCCTCGTCGCTAACATCAGTGGCGAGCGGTCGCACAAGATCATCGATCAGGGACTCGAGGTCCTGATCAATCTCGGCCACCGCGGCGCCCGCGGCGCCGACCCGCTCACTGGAGACGGCGCCGGCATCCTCATTCAGATGCCGCACGAGTTCTTCCAGGAACAAGCCGCCCTCCTCGACATCCGCCTTCCCCACCGCGGCGAATACGCCGTGGGCATGGTCTTCCTGCCCCAGGAGCACGGCCAGCTGCGCGAATGCGAAGCGATCATCGAAAAGAGCACGGCCGACGAAGGCATGGAGTTCCTCGGCTGGCGGGACGTGCCCGTCAACCCGGACGCCATCGGCACGTTGGCGCGGCAGGTCATGCCCCGCATCCGCCAGTTCTTCGTAAGGCGCCCCCGCGGCGTCGAGGACGAGTTCCGCTTTGAGCTCAAGCTCTTCGTCCTGCGCAAGGTCATCTTCAATCGGGTCATGGCCACGGACATGCCCGACAAGGACGACTTCTACGTCTGCAGCCTGTCGTCGCGGACCATCGTCTACAAGGGCCTCCTGGTCGCGGATCAGATCGAGCCTTTCTATCACGACCTCACGCACCACTCGATGATGTCGGCCTTCGCGCTCGTGCACTCGCGCTTCAGCACGAACACGCTGGGCACCTGGAAGCTGGCCCACCCGTACCGTTTCGTCATCCACAACGGCGAGATCAACACCCTGCGCGGCAACATCAACTGGATGACGGCGCGGGAAGCGATGTTCTCCTCGCCGGACCTGGGGGACGACGTCAAGAAGCTCCTGCCGATCATCACGCCAGGGCAGAGCGACACCGCGACCTTCGATAACGCGCTCGAACTGCTGCTGGCGACCGGCCGTTCGCTGCCGCATGCGCTCCTCATGCTCATCCCGGAAGCGTGGGCGGACCACATCCCGATGGATCCGGAGAAGCGCGCCTTCTACGAGTACCATTCCTGCCTCATGGAGCCATGGGACGGCCCTGCCCTGATCATCGCTACGGACGGGACGCAGGTCTGCGGCATCCTCGACCGCAACGGTCTCCGTCCCTGCCGTTACCTGGTGACGACGGACAACCTCCTGGTCATGGCTTCGGAGACGGGCGTGCTGGACGTGCCGCCGGAGAAGGTGCTGTTCAAACGCCGCATCCAGCCCGGCCGCATGTTCTTGCTCGACACGAAGCAAGGCCGCCTCATCGATGACGCCGAAATCAAGGGCGAGCTCGTCCGCCGGCGCCCGTACGGCCAGTGGCTGGCCGAACAGAAGGTGGAGCTCGACGAACTGCCGCAGCCGAAGCATGTCGAGGGCTTCGACGAAGCGACCCTGCTCGACAGGCAGCGCGCCTTCGGCTACACGAACGAGGACATCGATATCATCCTCGAGCCGATGGCCACCAGCGGCGCAGAGCCTGTCGGCTCCATGGGTAACGACACGCCCATCGCTGTCCTTTCGGACATGAACCCGCTGCTCTTCAACTACTTCAAACAGCTGTTCGCGCAGGTCAGCAACCCGCCGCTGGACGCCATCCGGGAAGAGATCGTCACGTCCCTGGAGACGTTCATCGGCTCGGAGCAGAACCTCTTCGACGAGACGCCTCTGCACTGCCACCAGCTCCGCCTCAAGGAGCCGTTCCTCACTAACGCTGAGCTGGCAAAAATCCGCGAGCTGGGCGAAAACCCGGCGGCAGCGAAGGGCTTGCGGTCGCACACGCTTTCCATCCTCTTCGACGCGCACGCGCCTGCGGGCGCCATGAAGGAAGCCGTCGATCGCCTGTGCGAGGAGGCCTCGCAGGCCGTCCAGGAGGGCATCGACATCCTCATCCTCTCAGACAGGAGCGTGGACAGAGACCACGTCGCGATCCCCAGCCTGCTGGCTGTTGGGGCCGTGCACCACCACCTCATCAGAGAGGGCACGCGCACGAAAGTCGGCATCGTCGTGGAGTCGGCGGAGCCGCGCGAGGTTCACCATTTCGCCGTGCTCATCGGCTACGGCGCCGGCGCCGTCAACCCATACCTGGCCTTGGAGACGTTGAATGACCTCTGCCGGCGCGGGTTGACGACCAAGCCCATCGACTACAAGACGGCGGAGAAGAACTACATCAAGGCCGTGCACAAGG
>DATMBD010000193.1:0-4877 GCA_035559355.1 Dehalococcoidia bacterium | reverse complement strand
GTCATCCTCCACGACCTGAACCTCGCCGCCGCTTATGCGGACACAATCGGGATCATGCACGCCGGCAGGCTAGTGGCTTATGGCCGCCCGCAAGACGTGCTGACGGAGCGGACGCTTTCGGCTGCCTTCGAATGCCCCATCAAGGTCGTACGAACGCTTGGCACAAATCATCTGCTGATTGTTCCTGACCGCACCGAGGAGCTTGGTCGCCAAGCAGGCTTGTGCAGGGAGTCTTAGGCACAATTTGGCCGTTAGGCGTGGGAAATCCAGGCAGAGCGGGAATGGGTACTGGACCACACCGCCTTCGAGGACGTGCGCTGGGGCAGGGAGGTGGACGTGTTCTCCGGCTCCAAGCACGAGTCCGACGCGGCGGAGTTCGAAACCAGAGGCGACGTTCGCTGCGGTCAAGCCCGCAGTCCGCACCCGGACGACGTCGTGACTACTGTTTCGCGCTCGCCGGCTGAGGCAGCCGCTCCTCCCTTTCGACCTGGAGGAGGCTCCCGTCCCAGTGGAATCGGGTGAGGCGCAGCTGGCTGGGACAGCAGAGCGGATCTTCGTCGCCGTAGAGGCCGGCGGTCTCATACAGGACGCCGTCACGAACCTCCATCTTGAGGCCACCCCCAGCCACGGAGCGGTCAAGCGTCCGTGTCAGGATGACCTCCGGCTTACCGGACTTCAGGGTGAGGACGGCGTAGGCGATGTTGCCAAGTGTTCCTTGGGACGTGACGGGGACGATGGCCTCCTCCCGAAGGTCGCCGGTGAGGTCTGCGTAAAGAATCTCTTCGGCGGCGATCTCCCCGCTCCCCAGCCGCTGGAGGAGCGTTTGCACGGCGTCGACCTTTTCGATGTCCACCTTGCGGATGGCGGCGGCGTCCGAAGGTAGCTTGGGGCTGCCGTCGCCGCCATCAGGGGCGCCGGAGCCGCAGGCGATGAGCAAGGATGCGAGGCTGAGACAGACGGGGACTAACGAAAGACGCAGCGTGGCTGCTCCTTTCCCCGCCTGGGCGATGATAAGCGCCGCCGCGGGGGCGTGGCAATCCGGGGGCGGCCGACATCAGCGACCAGGCTCGCCTCCGGCTTCACGGGCCGGCGAGAGGCTGGCGTAGACAAGGCTCAGGAGCGTCTTGCCGCGGGCGGCCTCGAGGACGCCCCAGACGTAGGCGTCGGCGCGGAAGAGGCGGACGATGCCGCGGTTCACTGGGTCGGATTCGAGGACGAAGCCGGCGAGCTCGAGCTGAGAGCGCAGCATGCTCTGGACCAGCGGCCGCGGCAGCGATAGCTCGTAGTCGACAGCCCAGACACGGCCGCCGGCGTGGAAGTGGTCCTTGCGGGCCAGGACGCGGCCTGCAGGGAAGGAGACGAGGCTGTCCAGGGGGCTGGGCGCGTCCGGCATGCGCCTACTGTACCGCCGAGCTGGAGCGCGCCGGCTGGGGAGCGGTCGCGTGCGGTGGCTGCGGCTCGACGTCCGCGCTACCCTCGGGAAACAGGACTACGAGTCGAACTCGCGATCGGTACGAATGCGAGAAAGAGGGCGACGCCTGCCGCCCTCTTGGCCGCGCTTCGATTCAGGGCCGGTCACACCTCGCGGAACTCGCCCTCCACCGTCCCTTCTGGGGCCTCGCCGCCCTCGGGTCCGGCGCCCGGCTGGGCGCCCGCTGCGCCGTAGACGGCCTCGCCGATCTTGGAGAGCGACGTGTTCAGCTCGTTGACGGCCGTGCGGACGGCGGTGATGTCGGTGCCCTGAAGGGCGCTCCGGACGGCCGCGATCTTGCCTTCCACCTCCGTCTTGAGGTCGGCCGGGATCTTGTCGGCGTTGTCACGCAGAGTCTTCTCGGCTGAGTAGGCCAGGCTGTCGGCGGCGTTTCGGGTCTCGATCTCCTCGCGGCGCTGGCGGTCCTCGGCCGCGTGCATCTCGGCCTCGCGCTGGAGTTTCTCGACTTCTTCCTTGGAGAGGCCGGAGCCGGCCTGGATCGTGATCTTTTGCTCACGGCCCGTGGCCTTGTCCTTGGCGCTGACGTTGAGGATGCCGTTCGCGTCGATGTCGAAGGTAACTTCGATCTGCGGCACGCCGCGCGGCGCGGGCAGGATGCCGTCCAGGATGAAGCGCCCCAGCGACTTGTTATCCTGGGCCATGGCCCTCTCTCCCTGGACGACGTGGATTTCGACCGAGGGCTGGTTGTCGGCAGCCGTGGAGAAGATCTGGCTCTTGCTGGTTGGGATCGTCGTGTTGCGAGGGATGATCGCCGTGGCGATGCCGCCCAGCGTCTCGATGCCCAGGGTCAGCGGCGTGACGTCCAGGAGGAGGACATCGCGGACCTCTCCCTTGAGGACGCCGGCCTGAATGGCCGCGCCGACGGCAACGACCTCGTCCGGATTGACGCCGCGGTGCGGGTCCTTGCCGAAGAACTGGCGCACCTTCTCGATGACCAAAGGCATGCGGGTCTGGCCGCCGACCATGACCACCTCGTCGATTTGGGCGGCGGTGATGCCCGCGTCCTGGAGAGCCTGGCGGCACGGCTCCAAGCTGCGCTCAACGAGGTCGCCCACGAGCTGCTCCAGCTTGGCCCGCGTCAGCGTCAGGCTGAGGTGCTTGGGTCCGGAAGCGTCCGCGGTGATGAACGGCAGGTTGATGTCCGTCTGCATCACGCTCGATAGCTCGATCTTGGCCTTCTCGGCAGCCTCCTTGAGGCGCTGCAGGGCCATGCGGTCCTGCTTGAGGTCGATGCCCTGGTCGCGCTTGAACTCGTCGACCAGCCAGTCGATGATCCGCTGGTCGAAGTCGTCGCCCCCGAGGTGGGTATCGCCGTTTGTGGAGCGCACCTGGAAGGTGCCTTCGCCCAGCTCGAGGATGGAGATATCGAAGGTGCCTCCGCCGAGGTCGTAGACGGCGATGGTCTCCTCGCCCTTCTTGTCGAGTCCGTAGGCGAGGGAGGCGGCCGTGGGCTCGTTGATGATGCGCAGGACCTCCAGCCCGGCGATCGTGCCGGCGTCTTTGGTCGCCTGGCGCTGGCTGTCGTTGAAGTAGGCTGGGACCGTGATCACGGCCTCGGTGACCGGCTCGCCCAGGTAGGCTTCCGCGTCCGCCTTGAGCTTCTGGAGAATCATGGCCGAGATCTCCGGCGGCGAGTAGGTGCGTTCGCCCATCCGGACGTGAGCGTCGCCATTGGCCGCTTTGACGACCTTGTAGGAGAGAAGCGAGAGGTCGCGCTGGACCTCGGGGTCGTCGTACTTGCGGCCCATGAGGCGCTTGATGGAGTAGATGGTGTTGTCCGGGTTGGTGATCGCCTGGCGCTTTGCTACCTGACCAACGAGGCGTTCGCCGCTTTTTGAAATGGCGACGACAGAGGGCGTGATCCGCCCTCCCTCAGCGTTGGGGATCACAACGGGCTCGCCTGCCTCCATGACGGCGACGCACGAGTTCGTGGTGCCGAGATCGATTCCAATTACCTTAGCCATACGCGTTACCTCTCAATCTGCGGTCGTCTTGTTGCAGCGCCTGGGCCGCGGCCCGTCAGGATTCTTCCTTCTTCTTGCCGCCGACTACGACCATGGCCGGGCGGAGAACACGGCCACCGAGCTTGTAGCCCTTCTGGACCACGGTCGTTACTTTCCCTTCCTCACCCTCGCCGTACATGACGGCTTCGTGGACATTCGGGTCGAAGGGCAGGCCTTCGGCCGGTATCTCCTCGACGCCATTCATCTCGAGCAGGGCCTGGAACTTGCGGTGGATGAGGCGGATACCGTCCAACCAGGTCAAGCCGGCCAACCGCGTGTCCACGTTCTCGAGCGCCCGCTCGAGGTCGTCGAGGATGGGGAGGAGATTGATGATAAGAGAAGCGTTGGCCAAGCGGCCGAACTCTTCGCGCTCCTGCTCCACCCGCCGCTTGTAATTCTGATAATCGGCGGCGGCGCGTTGCCAGGAAGCGAGGTAAGAGTCCGCCTTTTCGCGCTCTCTGGCAAGCTGCTCTGCCAGCGACTCCTCAGTGTTCTCCTTCGTTTCGTTCTCCTTCGCTTCGCTCTTTTCGTTCTGGCCGCCGCCCGCGTCTCCGGCCTGAGAAGCGCGGCGGTCGATGATTCGTGGCGGGTCCTCGTCTTCTCGAAAAGACATGTGGTCTACCCCGAAAATTCGCTTTAACGCGGCGGTTCCGCGCCTAGATTTGGGCCATCAGGTCGCCCAGCAGGGAAGCCAGGTAGCGCACCGTGGGGATCGTGCGCGCGTAACGCATCCGGGTTGGGCCGATGACGGCCACCACGCCGGAGGCCCCGTCCTCGGTGCCGTAGCGGGCGAGGACGACGCTGCATTCCCTGAGCGACTCGTTGGTGTTTTCGGCGCCGATGACGACGCTGATGCCGGATTCACCCACCTGACGGATGGGAATGGCGCTGGTCAGCGTGCGCTGCTCGAGCACGTCGATGATCTCCAGCATGCGGTCGGAGCGCGCGAACTCCGGTTGCGAGAGCACCTCGCGGACGCCGTCGCGGAAGACCTCGCCGAGGGCGACGGACTCCTGGTCCATGAGGTCGATGACGGCGCGCAGGACCAGGCCTTCGAGCTCGGAGGCGGGTTCTT
The DNA here is from genome assembly GCA_035559355.1 of Dehalococcoidia bacterium. Taxonomy (GTDB): domain Bacteria; phylum Chloroflexota; class Dehalococcoidia; order DSTF01; family WHTK01; genus WHTK01. The sequence continues at coordinate 307 of DATMBD010000193.1, read as the reverse complement.
CGCGCCGCTCGATCTCGGCGACGCTGAGACCGCCATAGCGCTGGCTGATGCGGTTACCAGTCACGATGAGGGCGTCTTCATCGACCGGCTCCCTGAATGCCAGCACCTGCTGGCGGATTCGCGCCTCGTTGAGGACAACAACGAGCAGGGCGCTGAGCTCCTGGAGGGGGACCAGCTGCACGTGCCTTAGCCGGGTTTCCTTGCTCCGCGGGGAGGTGACGACGGCGAAGTTGCTGACGGCGTGGGCCAGCACCGCTGCCGCAAGCTGGAACCACTGCTCCACGGAGCGCTCCGCCTGGTGAAACTG
>DATMBD010000192.1:0-4666 GCA_035559355.1 Dehalococcoidia bacterium | reverse complement strand
GCAGCAGCCCCGCCAGCAGGACGTCCTGGGGCGTCGGCGTGCGCCCGAGGAGCTCGGCCAGCTCGTCTTCGCTCAGCGGATGGGGCGTCTTCCACTCGAGGTAGGCGCGGCCCGGCGTCCCGACGGTCCCGAAGCAGGCGGCCTGGCCGCAGGCGGCGATGACAGCCTGGACGGTGTGGAAGAGCTGGGGCGCACCCTGCTGCCGCCACTTCTCGTCCAGCTCCTGGTAGCGCTCCAGTTGCTCGGTGGCCTCGAACCGCCACTCCTCGCCCAGCGTGGGAGGCTTGCACTCGATGACGGCCAGGGGCACGCCGTTGACGAAGACGACCACGTCCGGCTTGATGACCTTGCGTTGGCCGGCGACGCGGTACTGGCGGGTGACTAGGAACTCGTTGTTCGCGGGGTCGTCGAAGTCGAAGTAGCGGACGGTGCGGCTCATGCGGCGCCCGTTCTCCTCGACCTCGACGGCGACACCGTAGGTGAGGGCGACGTAGGCCTTCTCGTTGGCCTCCATGAGGTCGGCCGCCTCGACGTGGGTGACGGCGCGGACGGCGCGGCGGAGGGCGTCGCCGGTGAGCCAGGGGTTGAGACGGCGCAGGGCGCGCTCCAGCCGCGACACCAGCACCGGCTGGCGCTCCGAGCCGCCGCGGTCGGAAAGCAGCTCCTCCGCAGGCACGTAGGCATAGCCAAGCCCCTCCAGCAGATCAACCGCCGGCTCCTCGGCCAGGCGCAGCTCGTTCCAGACGGCCGTGGGAGTGGTCATGGCGAGCTCGCACTCTTGCGGCGGCGGACGCGCGTCGCGCGGTCGACGACTCTCATCAGGTGGTTCGCCCAGACCAGCATTTCCAGGGCGGCGCGGGGGTCGTCTCTCAGGTCATGCCCATGAGCCCGGGGGTTCCTGATCCCGCTCATGCAGCCAGCGAAGATGAACCGGTATCCCACCTGTTCGTCGCGATGCGAATCGGTTCTCAATGCATTTAGCTTTAGAACTGGATGCTTCTCGTTGAACGCCTGTTGCATCAGGTCATGGCCGTCGTTCGGCAAGCCCGATTTCTGCTTCACCGTGTTGTTGACACACTTGTAGGCCTCTTCAACGGCTTCAGCATAGTGGCCGTCTACGAACAACTTGCGCGTAGCCGACCTTAAGGGGTCCGACGAGATGAGGGCGTCGTACAGCGAGACGAGATCGTCAGGCGCTGGGGCACGGGCAGCCGGCGGACGTTCCAGTCCGGCTGCCTGAACCCCCGACTGGAGGCGTCGGGCAAGCTCGGCAATGTCACGGGGCCGCACAGACTATCTCTGCTCCTCCCTCCCGTACAGGTGGCGCGCCATACTGGCGAACAATTGGTCGACCTGCTCTGCCGAGACGCTGGAGTCGATGTGGATGTTGATGTCGATATGGACCTTTGGTTCGGCGGGCATACCGCCCGTGACTGCTTGGTCCGGCTCTGCCTCCGCGGCTAGGGGTGGCTCCGCACGCGACACCGCTGCTGGACGTGCCTCTGCTGGCAGCTCATCGAGTGCATGCTCGATCGTGATGATCCTGTCCGCGCCAGCGACTTCCTTTAGCAAACCTAGGTACCGAAGGTTCTGCAAGAACACGGTCGCACAGCGCTGGCGGTCACTCTGGGGCAGGTCGGCTAGTTGATCGACCAAGACGTCCTGTGCAGGGACGCGCTTGTCTTTCAGCCGTTCGTACAGCGCGTTGAAGGAAGAGATCTGCCGAATAGCGAGGTTGAACTCTGTTTCCTTCCTCTCCCGTGTCGATATCTCTGGACTGAAGAGCTTTCGTCCCTCCTCGGTTAGCCTGAGCTGATCGGCCCGATAGCTTCCTAGCGTCAAACCGTATCGCGCCGCGTCAGTAACAAGCCGTCGGCTTGACCCGCTATCGGGTGACCGGTCCAAGCGATCAAAGACCGTAATCCGGCGTAACACACCATCAACGCCGTGGTCATGAATCGCGCGCGCCAGCACAAGTGCGTCTTCAAATGAGGAGAGGGGAAACGATTTTGTCGGTCCGCGGCCTCTCCTCTTTGGGGATGCAACCGGTGCAACCGGCTCAGTACTGTCATCCGACATGATCAACCTCCTTGGACCAGTTGACGGGTTCCACCCTCACCCGCACCTGCCCGGTGAGCAGTGCGTGCATCAGGGCTGATTTGAGGGCACGAAACGCGGCGAGCGATTCCGTCTCGCCACCCATGCGCCTTTCGAAGCTGCCTACGGTTTCTACAACCGCGCGCTGCTCGTCGATTGGCGGCAAGGGGACGAGGGTCTTAAGGAGAGCTCGCGCATTGACGTTCGACTGGCTAACGCCGGGCGTAGCCAAGCGGCGGAACGTGGCCTGGACACCAGGCAGGTTCAAGTAATGGTTAAGCCAGGTAGGGAGGGCGCGCTCTTCGACTACTTGCAGTCGAAGGAGGTAGGAGGCAAAGGCCATTTCCGATTTGAGGTTGAACAAACTCACCTTGCCCACGAGATCCTGGCTGTTGGTCCGGTTAAATAGAAGGTCCCCGGGCCTCAGCCCATATACCTTGCGATCGTTCTCCGAGAGGACTACGTACTTCAGGTCGGTTGTGTCAATTCCTCCACCAGCTAGGTTGTTCATACGCAATACCGGGACGCCGACCGGCTCTGAAATGAGCGGAGCCGACAAGCCGTATTGGCAACGATGGATGATCTGCCCCAGCCGCACCACCTCCCAGCAGGCCGGGATCTCGCCCACCTCCGTCTGCTTGAAGTGGGTGTGGCGGCCGGGGAGGCCGCGGGTGAGGAGCTGCTGGGCCAGGCCCTGCTTCACCCGCCGCACCTGCTCGATAACCGCCTCCGTCTTCTCGATGGCGTCGTCTACGGCCGAGAGGATCTCGGCGATCTTGCGCTGTTCCGGAAGGGGCGGCACCAAAACGGGCAGCGCCCGCAACTCACGGCTACCGATCGCGAGGAATGTGCTCCCTTGAGAAACGCGAGTGGCCTGCCGAATGGCTAGATGGAGTACGTACCAGCCGAATGAGCGGTCCGCCCCGTCGAATCGTATGGCGGCGAGGCCCCGTCCTATGGCCAGAGGCCTGTCCGCGATGTTGAGTTCTCCCACCGGAGCCCTCACGCTTACCAGGATGTCTCCCGGCAGGGCCTCCTTAGGCGGACTGATGCACCACTTGACAGGTGTAGGATGGCGGAAACCGAACTCGGCATTGCCCTGAATGAACGGCTGTCCCTCCCCGGTTTCGTTCACCCGCGAGGAAGGCGGCGACTGGCCCATAACAATCGTTGCCAACTCGCCGAGAGGGGCTATGCGCCAGCCGTCGGGCACGGCGCCGTCACGCCCGGCATGGCGGCTCGTCGTCCGTTCGGCGGACCCCGCATCCACCGTCATTCCTCCCTCGGCGGCCTCCACGGCGCTCAGGCCGGAACCTCCACCGCCTCGGCCCACGCGGACGGCTCCGGGATGGGCGCGTTCTCCGCCCGCAACCCTTCCAGATGCAAGGCGATGGCCTCCCGAATCAAGCGCTCGGTCTCTGTTCTCGTTCTGCCCGCCGCCACGCAGCCCGGGAGGTCAGGAACGTAGGCGGACCAGCCGCTGGGCGTCTTCTCGTAGACGACGACGTATTTCATCGCTCTTCCTCCTTCCTCAGTCCGGCCTGCCGGAGGATGCTGTTCCAGGTACCGTGGGCCAGATCCCTGTTTGCGTTTCCGGCGATGGTTACCACCCCGGGCTTCGTCGGATGCTTGTATTGTCGATGACTTCCCTTGGTCCTCACCAGATACCAGCCGTCGCTCTCGATAAGACGCATGGCGTCCCTAACCTTGGGCATACCCAAGCTCCGCGAGCAGCTCGTCCATCCTGCGGGCCGCCTCGTCGCGCTGGCGCTCGAGCTCCCGCAGGCGGGCCAGCGCCTCCGCCACGTCGATCCGCTCCTCCGGAAGGGAGGTGTCGACGTAGCGGCTGATGTTCAGGTTGTACTCGTTGCGCCGGATCTCGTCCAGGTCCACCACCCGGGCGAACCGCTCCACGTCCCGGTACTCCCGGAAGGCGGTGACGATGCGGTCGATGTCCTCCTCCCGCAAGTAGTTCTGGTTCTTGCCCTCCTCGTAGTACTCGGCGGCGTGGATGAAGAGGACGCGGCCGCGCCGCTCCGGCGGCTTGGCGTCGCCCCGGGCGTGCAGGACCAGAATGGTGGCCGGGATAGCGGCGCCATAGAACAGGTTGGGCGGCAGCCCGATGAACGCCTCGAACAGGTCGTCCTCCAGCATGCCGCGCCGGATCTGCTCTTCTCTACCGCCGCGGAAGAGGACGCCGTGGGGCATGACCACGCCCACCATGCCCTGATCGTTGCACGTGGCGACAGGGGAAAGCGTCGCATTTCCGGTCCGAATGATACCGGGCGCGCGGCTCGTTTTTCGGCGGCTCTCCGCGGCAAACAAAAAAGGGGAGTGGGCCTCTCCCCCTTTCCCGGATGGCGGCGATCGTTATCGCCTAGGCTTGGTGAGACCTGACGTCTCGGCGTCAGAGGTGCTCCCGTCGGCCCGCAGGTAGGCGAGGCGGCGCCGGCAGGCGAGCCAGCTCCGTCGCATCAGGTCGGCCACCGCCCTCGGCGGCAGGCCCGCTATGGCTAGCAGGCGCGCGTCCTCTTCCTCCGTCCAGGGGGCGCCTCGCCGCTGGCGTTTC
>DATMBD010000191.1:0-6153 GCA_035559355.1 Dehalococcoidia bacterium | reverse complement strand
ATGCCGCGGCCTTCAGGCCGCGGTGCCCATCGTATTGCGAGATCGCTACCCCCGCCCGTCTGCCCGTTTGCCCGTCTGCCCGTTTACCTTCCGGGCCCCTGCCTTCGGGAATTCCGTTTGACCCCTACCCGCGCCCTCGTTAGGATTTCGTTAGCCCCCACGAGGAGACCCGCAGTGCCAAACCTAAGAATTCCCGGCCCGACGCCTTGTCCGCCGGAGACGCTGGGAGAGCTTTCGCGCCAGATGATCAACCACCGCGGACCGGAGTTCGCGGACATGCAGGGACGGATCATGGAGCGCCTGAAGCTCTTCTTCCGCACGCAGAACGAGGTCTACGTCCTCACCTGTTCCGGAACGGGGGCGATGGAGGCTTCGATCGTCAACACGCTTTCGCCGGGCGACCACGTCCTCGCCGTCTCGATCGGTGAGTTCGGCGACCGCTTCGCGCTCATTGCCGAGGCCTACGGCGCCCAGGTGCGCAAGTTGGAGTTCGAGCCCGGCACGGCGGCGGACCCAGCGGCGGTTGCGGCCGCCCTGCGCGAGGAGCCGGAAACCAAGGCCGTCCTGGTCACCCACAACGAGACCTCGACAGGCGTCACCAACGACGTCCAAGCCATCGGCCAGGCGATCCGCTCCGTGAGCCCGGAAGTCCTCTACATCGTGGACGCGATCAGCAGCCTTGGCTGCATTCCGTTTGCGACGGACGCCTGGGAAGTGGACGTGGCCAGCACGTGCTCTCAGAAGGGCTTCATGATCCCGCCGGGCTTGGCGTTCATCACCCTGAGCGCCCGCGCCTGGCGCGCCTATGAGCAGGCGAAGATGCCGCGTTTCTACCTGGACGTGGGCCAGTACCGCGAGTACGCCAGGAAGGGCCAGCCGCCGTGGACGCCCGCCGTTTCCCTCTACTACGGGTTGGATAAGGCGCTGGACATGATGTACCAGGAAGGCCTGGAGCAGACCAACGCCCGCCACCATGACGTTGCCGAATACACGCGGAGTCGGGTGAAAGCGCTGGGCCTGAAGCTCCTCGCCGAGCCGCGCTACGCATCCGACACCGTCACCAGCGTGGTAGTGCCGGACGGCGTCAACGCTGGCCAGCTGCTGAGCCTTCTGAACAGCGACTACGATACCGTTCTCGCCGCCGGCCAGGGCAAGCTTGCCGGCAAGATCGTTCGTATCGGCCACATGGGGATCGTCGATCGCCGCGATATCGATGCCGCCATCGACGCCTTGAGCGCGGCCCTGGACAGGCTGGGCTATCGCCAGCCGGTGGCCTGAAAATCGCGATGGCCCGCGTACTGGTCACAGACCGCATCGGCGAGGAGGGGTTGGCGATCCTCCGCGAAGGCGCCGAGGTCGACGTGCGGCTCGGGCTTTCTCCGCAGGAGCTGATCGCTCTCATCCCTGAATACGACGCGCTGGCCGTCCGCAGCGAGACGAAGGTCACGGCAGAAGTCCTCAATGCCGCCCGAAACCTCGTAGTCGTGGGAAGGGCAGGCGTCGGCGTCGACAACATCGATGTCGACGCCGCGACGGCCAGAGGCATCGTCGTCGTCAACGCTCCGGCAGCGATCACGGTGGCGACGGCCGAGCACACCATCGGGCTGATGCTGGCTCTCGCCCGCCACATCCCGGCAGCGCACGCCTCGCTCACGTCCGGAAAGTGGGAACGCTCCAAGTTCGTTGGCGTGGAGCTGCGCGGCAAGACGCTCGGCATCGTGGGGCTCGGCCGCATCGGCACGGAAGTTGCGCGCCGGGCGCGGGCGCTGGAGATGCGGGTGATCGCGCACGAGCCCTTCGTCTCGCCGGAGCGCCTGCAGGCGCTGGGCGTGACGCCTTGCTCGATGGAAGAGCTCCTGGCCGAATCCGACTTCGTCACCCTGCACGCGCCCCTGACCGCTTCGACGCGGCACCTGCTGGACGCGCCTCAGTTCGCCCAGATCAAGCCCGGCGCCCGCGTTCTCAACGTCGCCCGGGGCGAGCTGATTAACGAGGCTGCTCTCCTGGCAGCGCTGGATAGCGGCCGCGTCGCGGGCGCCGCTCTCGATGTCTTCGAGAAGGAGCCGCCGCCGCCCGACTCGCCGCTCCTGCGCCACCCCAAGGTGATCGTCACGCCGCACCTCGGCGCCTCGGCGGCGGAGGCGCAAGAGCGCCTGTCCGTGGACGTGGCCCAACAGCTGCTGGCGGTCCTCCGCGGCGAGCCTGCGATCTACGCCGTGAACTCCCCTTTCATCGCCGCAGAGGCCTTCAAGGTCGTCGCGCCCTTCCTGCAGGCGGCGACGCAGGCCGGCTCGCTGGCCGTTCAGCTCTCGTCCGGGCAGATCGAGAGCGTGGAAATCGAGTACCAGGGCGAGATTGCCAGCCACGACACGAAACCCCTGCGCGCCGCGGTGATCAGGGGCTTGCTGGCGCCAATCAGCGAGGAGAACGTCACGCTCGTAAACGCTGGCCTCATCGCGGAGCAGCGAGGCCTGAAGATCGTGGAACGCACCGGCGACCATGAGGGGATCTACAAGGACCTAATCGGCGTCCGCCTCAACACGACGGCCGGCAAGACCAGCGTTTCGGCTACGGTCGCCCATGACGGTCCCCACCTGGTGGAGATCAACGACTTCTGGGTAGATGTCTCCCCGGGAGAAGGCTACCTGCTGTTCTGCGAGAACGTGGACCGGCCGGGGATGATCGGACGCATCGGCACGTTCCTCGGCTCCAAGGACATCAACATCAGCTTCATGCGCGTTGGCCGCGAGAAAGTCCGCGGCCGCGCCCTCATGGTCCTGGGGCTGGACGACGAAATCGACCCCCAGACGCTGGCGGAGATCGCCGCCATGCAGGACATCTTCTCGGCACGGACCGCGCGCGTGTAGGGAGCGCGGGAACAGCGGGTCTAGCTGCCGAAGATCTGGCGCAGCTCGTAAGGCGGCGTGGTCTCGATTTGCTCGAAGCCGCAGTCGCGCGGCGCCTTGTCGAACCGCCAGCGGCGAAACGTGGCGGCGTGCCGGAAGCGGGCGCCCTGCAGGTAATCGAACGTCACCTCGCAGACGAGTTCGGGGCGCAGGCGCACCCAGGACATGTCGCGGTCGCCCGTCCATCGGCTCGGCTCGCCCGGCGTCCTTCCCTTCCCGAAGCCCTCGTCGCCATCCCCGGCGACGTAAGGGGCGAGGAAAGAGACGAGATCGCGTTTTTCCTGGGCCTTGAAGCTGGACGTGTGGCCCACGTGGTGGAGGACGCCGCTTTCGTCGTACAGCCCCAGAAGCAGCGACCCCACGGAGCGGCCCTCTTCGCCGCGGTTCCAGCGGAAGCCGCCGACGACGCAGTCCACCGTCCGCAAATGCTTAATCTTCAGCATCGACCGCTGGCCCGGCTGATACGGCTGGTCAAGACGCTTGGCGATGACGCCGTCCAGGCCCGCCCCTTCGAAGCGGTCGAACCAGTCCTGCGCCAGCGCTCGGTCGCGCGTGGCCAGTGTAACGTAGACGGGCGGAGAGGCGTTCGCGAGGGCCGTTTCGAGGACTTGCCGCCGGCGCTGCAGCGGCTGGTTGCGGAGGTCTTCCTGCCCCACGGCGAGGACATCGAAGGCGACGAACGACGCCGGGGTCGTGGCGGCGAGCATGCGCACGCGGGACTCCGCCGGGTGGATGCGCATCTGCAGCGCCTCGAAGTCCAATGCTTCGCCGCGAACGATGACGATCTCGCCGTCGAGCACGAGGGGGCCCGGAAGCGCCTTCGGGAGCCCGTCTTCGAGCTCCGGGAAATAACGGCCCAGGGGCTTGAGGTCGCGGCTTTGCAGATAGAGGCGAGCGCCATCGAAGAAGACGAGGGCGCGGAAGCCGTCCCACTTCGGCTCGTAGAGCCAGCCTTCGCCCGCCGGGATGGTCTCGACTGCCTTGGCCAGCATATGGGGCACCGGCGGCTGAAACGGCAGGTCTAGCTGGGCACGCGGACTCATGGCTTCAAGGACGGGGCCATCGTAACATGGCCGTATGGCCGCGGCCCGCGGCCTGCTGGGCTGCGTCTATAGTCGGTGCAGCTTACTATAGATGGCACGATTCGAACTCAGACCCGCAGGCGGCAAGACGCCGGCGCGCAGTCTGGGGCTCGCAGAAAGGGACAGGCATCGGTGGCGAGGATTCGATTTCCGTGGAAGCAGCTGGACAACGCCTATAACAACCGCTTCCAGAAACTGAACCTTCAGGAGGTGCCCGTCCGCCAGATAACCATCCGGTCTGCCTGGAACTACCGCCTCTTCCTGGAACGGCCGGAGTGGTTCAACTACACGACCCCGGGGATGTTCGCCATGCTGGGGAAGCGCAACCCCGTCACCGGACGCATCGCCGTGCGGCCGTACAGCATCGTTTCCGCGCCGCATGAGGACTTCCTCGAGTTCTACATCGCGCTCACGGGTGAAAACGTGAACGAGCTTCCGGAGCTGGAGGAAGACGACGACGTCCCGGATTCTGTCCTGCGTCAGTATCCGTATGTCTCCATGCTCCTCCAGGACGTCGTCGAGAGGGAGGTGGAGGTCAACCCGGAATACAACCACGTCCTCCTCGGCCAGGCAACGTTGGGCAGCTTCCGCTTCGACACGATGGACCGGCGCGTTGCCGTCTTCGGTTTCACGGGCACGGGCGTAGCCGCTGGCGTTCCGATCATTCGCGAGTACGCCTGGGCGCCGGCGGTGCGGCGCGGAATTCTTCTTCACGGCGTCCGCAACCCGGCGGACTTCGCCTACCAGGACGAATTCAAGGAGCACAGGCGCCGCTATCCGTCCTTCCAGTACCACATGTTTCTCAGCCGGGACGCCGGCACGCCGTGGCACTACGGCCGCGGCCGGATCACGAAAGTGCTCGCGCCTTCGCCGGAAGAGTGCGCCGGCTCCGACGTTCATCCCTTCGAGCGGTTGACCGGCGTTCCTTACGATCCCAATCACATCAAGCTCTACCTTTGCGGCAGCGACGCCATGATCAAGCAGGTGACCGACTACGCCGTGAAAGAACGCGGCTTCGACCGCAAAGACATAGTCCATGAGAAGTTCTTCGACTAGCTCGCCGTCCAGCATCGGCCCCCGGTCCCGCGGTCACGGTCGCAGGCGGTTGGCGGCCGGGCCCTGAAGTAGAAATGTGCGGCCGCTTCACGCTGACGTACCGCGAGCGCGAGCGTCTTGCGGAGGAGCTGGGCGTGCCCGTCGAGCAGCTGCCTCACGCCGAATACCGCCCCCGCTACAACATCGCGCCCACGGATTCGCACTGGATCGTGCGCCTACGGCTGGAGGACCGGGAGATCCTGCCGGCGAAATGGGGCCTGGTGAACTCCTGGGCGAAAGACGCCAGCCGCGCCGCCCGCCAGATCAACGCCCGCGCCGAGACCCTGGCGACTTCGCCCGCGTTCCGGGAGGCGTTCTTCAAACGGCGTTGCATCGTGCCCGCGGATGGCTTCTTCGAGTGGGTCGGCGCCGGCGCACACCGTCAGCCGCTCTGGTTTCACCGGCCGGACGGCGGATTGCTCCTCTTCGCCGGCCTCTACGAGTCCTGGAGGCCGGAGCCCGACCGCTGGCAGCGCACGTTCACAATCGTGACGACGCGGCCGAACAACCTCGTCCTGCCCATTCACGACCGCATGCCGGTGATCCTGGACGACACGGTCGCCGACCATTGGCTCGATCCCCGGCAGGAGGACGCTGAGGCGCTGCAGCGCCTGCTGGTGCCGGCGCCGGACTCGCTGTTGGTGGCGACGCCGGTCTCCCAACGCGTCAACTCGGTCAAGAACGACGACCAGGCCTGCCTGGAGCCTGTCGAGGCGCCGCCCGGGCTGTTTTAGGGCCCGACACAGGGAGTGCTAGGATGCTTTCGGGGCCCGTAGCTCAGTGGCAGAGCGGGCGGCTCATAACCGCTTGGTCGCAGGTTCGAATCCTGCCGGGCCCACCACGCCCCTTGCGCCGTCCCCGCGCTGCTAGCTCGCACCGTCGCTTCGGCAGGAGCAATGCTTCGTCCTGTGGCCGCAGGGCGGTCAGCAGAGAGTGGTGCGGCTGGCCACCTGACCGTTTGTCGCGAAATCCGTGCGCTGATTTCCCGGGGATTTAGGTCTCGTCCTTGTCCAGCAGGCCGTCGACGATCTCGATTAGCCGTTCCATCATGAACGGGACCGGCACGAGAG
>DATMBD010000190.1:0-5854 GCA_035559355.1 Dehalococcoidia bacterium | reverse complement strand
GCCGTCGAGGACCAGCGGGCGGGACGGACGCCTCGAGGTTGCAGCGACGCCTATTATCACCTCCGGGCGGCGGAGCGCATCTTCCCCGCCGAGCTTCCCTGGCGGGACGTCCTCCTGCCGCTGATGTTCCCGGCGCCGCAGAGGGCTGCGGGCGCTTCCACCGCGTCGAGCCGCTAACCCGCCGGGCCGGGCCGGGTCCCTCGGCCCTCCCTTCAGGGCTGCGAAGAGGCTGCGAGTTGCCGCTGGGTTGAATCTCCTGTCAGGCCCTCTTGGCGCCGTGCCGCCCGAAGAGCCGGCTTACCAGCTGCCGCCTCCGCCTCCGCCGCCTCCTCCCCCGGAGAAGCCGCCGCCCGCGGAGAAACCGCTGCCGCCCGAACCGCCGGGCGTCGAGGCGATTGCCGACGAGATCGAGTTGGAGAAGCTCTCCAGGTTCCGCGAGAACGCCACCGCCTGGAACGGAGCCGGCCCCACGTACCAGCTGCTGGTCGTGGCCTCCGTTTCCAGGCCTTCGAACGCCTTCGCCCACTTGTCCACGCATTCGAAGACGATGGCGTAGGGCAGGTACTCCTGAAACAAGCCCACCTCCTCGTTGAACCGCTGCCGATCCGTCTCCGCCACCGTCATGTACTTGCGAAACCCCAGGCAGCGCCGGTACATCTCGCGGCCAGTTCCCGTACGCCTCGGCATTGCGCGGGCGCTTGCCAGCATGGCGACGCCGCTGATTACAGGCGCCGCTCCGACAACCGCTGCCCCCAGAGCCCCGAGCAGCGCCCCCGCTGCCACTCCTCCTCCCAGGAGACCCGCCCCCAATACGTAATGGAGCGTGCGTACGGTCTCGGGGCTATTGGCAAAGAATCGGTCCGCCTTTACGACCTGGTCGTAGAGACGCTCCTTTACCTGGGCCAGATCCGTGTAGAACTCGTTCTTGAGCTCGCTCATCTTCACCGAATCCCCATCCTCGAAGAGCCCGTCGAGGAGCCGCTTCTCGTACTGAAGCAGTGAGCCGTCAGCCGCCTTCAGCTGGTGAAGCTCGTAGTCCTTGCTGCCAAAGACCCACGTCTTCGGCAGCTCCGCGATCCGGAGGTAGCCGCGAACCGCCAGGTCGACGATCGTCGCCGTCACGTCCAGCGTGTCGGCGCGTTCGTCCATCAGCACCCCAATCTCCGCCGGTCGCAGGCGCCGTCCGGGCTCGACCTCCGGCGGCTGGTATTCGACGACGACGGTGTCCCTGGCGAACAAGGGCCTTCGTACTTCCCGAGTCGACCCCGTCAGATACTGGACGTCGCCCAGCCAGCGGTCGCGGCCGGCCAGCCACCAATAGCGAACCACGCCGAGCAGGCCGCCGACGGTGGCGAAGGCGGCTACGGCCAACGGCAACGGCTTGAGTCCGAGGAAGTCCCGTATTTGCTCCTCGACGGTCTTCACCTCGACGAGCCGCAGCGGCGGGACCGCCACGCTGCCCTTGGGCAGTGCCACGACGATCGTCAGCCCCTCGTTGTCCGCAAGGCTTCGCGTAGACTCGAAGCGAGCGGAGGCGCCGCTGGAGCGAGCGGCGCACGCCTCCGTCGATCCGAAGGCGCCCTGGAAACAGGTCACTTCCTGGATAGCGGGAGCCGTGACCGTCGCGCTGGCACGGTGGATCGGCACCGGCCACTCGTTGCCGGTAACGTTCCAGTAGAGCTCATCCCAGGCGGCCTGCGGATTCAGTCCGTAGCGCACGCGGTACGTGATCCGGTAGCGCTGCTGGCCGCTCACGAATCGGTCAGGGTCGCCGATCCGGATGCGGAGGTATGGGCCGCTATCTTCCAGCCGGTAGCGCAGCGGCCTACCCGTGCCGTCGTCGACGCCGATGACCTCCAGCTCGATAACCCGCCGGTGGTCCGCGTCGTACTCGTACTCCACGGGGACGTCGCGGAGGATGCCGTGCCGCTCCAGGCTCCCGAAGTCCACGCGAATGTCCTCGACTACGTCGAACACGCCGTCGGGATGGACGGCATACGTGGCGTCGAAGGAGGTGATCTCCCAGGCCTCCTGCGCAGAAGCGGCGCGGACCGCGAGCGGCAGCGCCAGCCCAACCAGGAGCAGCATCGTCAGGAGTCGCACGGCCGGACTCAGGATAGAGGGTTGCAGCGCGCTCGGCCATCGGCTTTGGACGTTCGCGAAGGTCCGCCGGAAGAAGCCCCGCTGACTCCTCGGCTTACGGGGCGTGACCCAAGGCCGGCCACAGGACCTCCGGCCGCACGCGGAAGATCTTCAGCCCCTCGTTCGCGAAAACCAGCTCCAGAACCCCATCCAAGCCGGCATCGAGCTTCCGGAGGCCTTCCGTGGGGTAGTAAAGGCGCTCGACGGTTCCCAGGATGACGTACTCGGGCTTGTAGGCCCGCAGAAACGCCTTCGCGGACTCGATGTCGGGGTCGGCGTAGAAATCGTCGACCTCCGCGGCGCGCTGCCCCACCATGAAAGCAAAGCGGCCGCGCTGTTGGATTTGGTGCCAGTCCCAACCCAACACCGCAGGCAGTCCCGTGTAGACCGAGAAGCGGCCGCCCCAGCGGTAGAGCGGCGTGCGCCCCTCCACGATCGCCGGCGTCCCCAGCACGTTCTCCCGCATCCAGACGATGCCTTCGTAGTCCAGCGAGAGGTCGATGGGCCCGCGCTCGTCGCGGTAGACGGCCTGCTCCATATATGCGTCGCCTTGGAGCCCGAACGAGACGTCGTTGAAGCGGTCGTCGAGGCGGACAGGGGTTGCGAACAGCGGGTAGATAGCGACGCCGAGCAGGAGCAAGCCGAAGCCGCAGACGCCGCCAGCGGCCACCCACTGGCGCGCGCCACCAGCCCCTGAACGCATCCAGGCGCGGCCGGCGACGTAGAACAGCTGCCAGGCCGCGAACGCTGCTGCCAGGGCGAAGACGACCCAGACGTGGAGATAGAACTTGAACACCGTGTTCATCCGCACCACGTCGCCCTTCAGCGTCACCAGGTCGACGCCCATGCTCAGGCCGAGGCCGAGGCCAACAAGGGCGAGGACGAAGAGGCGTATCCCGGAATCGGGGCGCGGTGAGAGCGCCTCCCTCACCGCCAGCGCCGCCACCAGCAGCAAGGCGGGCAGCAGCACGGCCACGAACTCCTTGTCGCGCTGCACGAGCGTGAACTCCGCCGCCAGAAACAGCAGGACGCCGCCGGCCACGACGTTCAGCCAGCCGCCCAGGTCCCTCGGCCGGGCGGCTCCGGCGGCTCGAAGCGCTAGACGCACGGTCCGGCCGACCTGGAATGCGAGCCAAGCTGCCAGGACGGCTGCGAACAGGCCGAAGTGGGCGAGATACTGGTGCACCGGCGTCGTCTCCGGCGCCGCCACGAGACCGCTCACCGGCGCCTCGTAGTTCGCCAGGAAGGGCCAATAGGCGATAAATGAGACGCCCACCAGTATCCCGGCCTTGAGCGCCGTCCGCCAGAACGTCGCGCCAAGCCCGCCTTCCGCCCGCCTTTCGCCGATGACCACCGCCGCCAGCGCTAGCAGCAAGAAGGGCGGATAGTCCCACGAGTTGATCCAGCGCAGGCTGCCAGTGATCAGCCCCAGGAGGCCCACCGCGGCCCAGGTGCGCCAGGACGAATGCTCGCCTTGCGCCCCCAGTGCCAGGCTCAGCGCCACGCCGATGGCCAGTACCTGAAAAGGGATCGCCATCATGTGCGCGTGCAGGTCGGCGAACAGGAAGCTGAAGTACGGGAACTCCGTGATGCTGATCGTCGGCGGCAACATGCGGCTGGAGCGCCAGTAGTCGAAGTCGGCCAAGCGGGCGCCGCCAAAGACCACCTGCCAGGCGCCGCCGGCGCTGTTGACGATGCTTTCCAGCACCGGAATGCCGGAACCCAGGCGCCAGGGACTCACAGCCGAAAGGCGCTCCACCAGCTGCCCAACCCCGTCCAGGTTGCCGGCGAGGGCGACCAGGGCTGCGCCGAGAGCGCCTGCGAGGTAGGGACTGTACGCCGGGATGCCGCCCATGCCCGGCGAGCGCTTGATCAGGGTTCTCGCGGCCGCCGCCAGGTTGTAGGAGACGGAAAACGCCCCCGCCGCCGTCATCGCCGCGAACGTTGGCACGGCGAGGTTGAACGCGACCTCCGGCGGGATGCGCGTGAGCTTGATCAGGGTGGCGGTGATGAACTGCCCCAGGTAGTAGTAGTTGATGTAGCCTCCGGCGAACCAGGGGTCATAGGGCGGAAGCGTGGTGCTGCGGGCCACGGCCGTCAGATACGCCAAGTCCATGGGCTTCTCGCCGCCTCGGAACGGGTGCCAGAGGTCCGGGTTCTCCAAGCGCAGCTCCCTGAAAAAGAAGAACGCAAGCAGGAACAACGCCTCGCTGAACAGCACGAGGCGCCAGTTCTGACGTACGAAGCGCCAGAGGTCGTCCGCGGCCAAGTACCAGACCAGCGCGGCGACCATCAGCAGCGCCCCCAGCGCGATCAGAAGCGTCGCCTGCTCGAAAAACGCGACTTTGACGCTGACGGCCAGCCATACGGGATAGGCGAGGAGGAGCAACCCCAGCGGCTTCGCCAAAAGGTAGCCGCGGTCCGGCAGGCGCCGGAACAACACCAGGGCTAGCGGCAGCGCCCCCATCGCCGCTGCTTCCAGGGCCAGCAGCCAAAGCAGCGTCGGCGCAGAGCCGGCCAGCCCGCCGCTGCTGAAGACATCCGTCCACGTCCCGCCTTCGCGTTGCCTCTCCAGCTCCTCCGGCCGCAGCATGAGCGCGTTGCGGGCCGCGTCCGAGGGAGCCGTGAAGACCGCCAGCCTCGCACCGTCGGGATCGAGGAGGGCGAAGGCCCGGTCGTGTGAATAGAAGGGTGTCTTCCGCCAGATCGTGACCTTCGGGTGGTCGTAGACAGTGAACGCTTCTTCGGCCCCTTGGTCCGGTATCTCGATGCCGAACAGGTTCGGGTAGTTCGTGAATTCGGCCACCTTTTCGAAGCCGAGGCTGCCGTCGAAAAGGTACCGATAGTAGCGGGTCGTGCTCGGATATCGGGCTGGGTTGCGGGGAATCGAATCGTAGAGCCGATTGCTCGTCTCGATGACGTAGTCCGCGCGGTCGAGGCCCGCCACCAGCTCGCGCACCTTCGCCGGCGAATCCGGCGCGTACGGCTTGAGGAGGACGAGCTCGTAGCGCCCAGGATCGATGCCCGGTAGACGGAGGGGTACGGCGTCATCCCATTCCTGGGTTGTCAGGGCTGTACCAGGTGCCAGGTTGCGCGCGATCCACTCGCTGGCTTGGACGCGGGAGATGTCCTTGCGATAGATGCCCGTGAACGCCAGCGCCCATAACGCTGTCCCGGCGACGACGATGACGACGCTGGCCCGCAGCATGACGGGAGCCAGCCGCGCCAGACCGGCGCGAGCGCCGCCGGCCCGCCACGCCGCCGCCCAGAAAGGCTGCTGCCGTGCGAGACGCCACAGCTGGGTGAGCCCGAAAGCCGCCAAGAGCACGAGGGTCGGGTAGATCGGGATGAAATAGCGCATCGTGGGGTTGAACCCGCGGGCAACGAAGAGGAAGTAGCCGAGGGCCCACACCGCCAGAAGCAGCGAAAGCCTGTCCGCGCTCCGCACCGCTCGATATGCGGCGTAGGCGAGGGAGGCAAGCGCGGCCACGCCAAGCGGCGCTCCCAGACCCCAGAGCACGATGTTCTTCAGCGGGAAGAGCAGAAACGGCCTCCCGATCCATTGCATGTTGGGCGGGAAGTCCGAACCCTTCTGCTGGTTGCGCAAATTGTCGATGTCCTCGAGGAAGACATCGGAAAGGTTCAGGTAGCTGCGGGGGTCGATAACGGCCGGGCTGAGGAGATCGCCGGGAACGTCAAGCTTGACGTCGAA
>DATMBD010000189.1:0-10851 GCA_035559355.1 Dehalococcoidia bacterium | reverse complement strand
TGTCGCTCGATCTCCAGCGCGGGGCCTCCAGGCTGAGGTAACGCAGCGGCGAGCGATGGCGAAACGACGTACATCTCCGTCCCTAGGGAATCCGTCAGCGTTTGCGCCTCGCGGTCGTAGAAGTAGGTGAGGACACGCCCTTCCGGGAGGCTAAAGGCGAGCCAGTAGCCGCCGGAGGCGTTGGTGGTTGGCGGGCGCGGCTCGGCAAAGAAGCGTGCCTTCCCCGTAGCGGCGAACGCCGACCAGAAGGCCTGAGCTTCCGCCGGCATGACCAGGCGCCCGCCGGCCGACACTGAAATTGGCTCGTCTCGCGCGGCCGCCGCGACTTCCAGAGCGCCGGGCTCCGCCGAAATCGAACCGCTCTTCGCGAGTCGGATGTAGCGGTCGAGCAGCGCGCGCTGGCGCAGGTCAATGACGATCCAGACGTCCTTGCCCGCCTGTCGGGTGCGCACGAATCCCCCTGCCGGGTAGTAGTCGGCGCTGGCGTCCACGGAGGGCTCACCGTCTGCGCGGCGCACAGCCTTGTCCCAATAGGCGGTGGCAACGGTGTAGAAAATGCCGGAGACGTGGGGGGCCTGACTGTAGCGCGGCGGCTGATTAAGCCGTCGTTGAAAGGCATCGGCGTCGGCCGGGGCAAGTCTCACGGCGCCGGGCAGGTCACCGCCGGAAATCACCACGGCAGGCGCCTGCCTCGCCACCGAGAGCGGTAGCGGACCGGCCGCGGCGGCCAGAAGGAGGAACAACAGCGCCGCCCACGGTGCCACGCCGTCATCGTAACCCTCGCCCCCGTATGGCTGTAGCGCCCGAAAGCGTGGTCCTTTGCTAGCAGGCTTCAACGGCCGAGGCTATGCTGGAGGCGTGACCGCGAGCGTCATCGCCTTCTCGACCCAGATGGGGTCAGGCGGCAACGGCATCGCCCGCGCCGTTGCTGAGCGGCTGCGGTTTCGCTTTTACGACTGGGAGATCTTTTCTCGCGCAGCAGCCGAAGCGGGCGTCTCCGCCGAGGTGCTAGCCGTGGCCATCTCGCAGCGCTCGCCAGGGTTCATGGAGCGCATGATGGCGCGGCTCGCCGCCCTCGGCGCGGGCGAAGAGCCCGTCGTTTCGTCGCCCACCGTGCCTCGGCTCAGCACCATGACTTCGGACGACTACCGTCAGTTCCTGGAACACGTGGTCCGCGAGCTCGGCGCGCAGGGCGATGCGGTCATCGTCAACCATAACTGCCAGGTGCTCCTGCGCGACCTGCCGGGCGTCCTCAAGGTCTTGGTCGTAGGCAGCGACGAGCGCCGCGCCGCCCGCCTCGCCCGAATTCAGGGCGTCGCTCCGGACGCTGCCCGCAAGACGGTCCTCGACTCCGACCGCCAGCGCGCCGACTTCCTCAAGCGCGTGTATCACTTCGACTGGTTGAACATGGCCAATTACGACATCGCCTTGAACACCGACCGCATCGCCGCGGACCTTGCCGTCGACATCGTCACGGCCGCGGCGAAGGAAACGCCGTAGCCCAAAAACCAGGCGCTCGCCTCCCTGGTTCCTGATGCCGCCCCGCGACCCTAAGGCGCGGACGGCTTAGACTTGCCTTCGTGCAGGTCTACGATCGCCGGCGCAACGGAGCGCCGGCCTTCGCCGTCGTCTTTGGCGCCGTCCTCATCGCCCTCGCAGCCCTGCAGTTGCTCCGGCCCGTGCCCGAAGCCCGGGTCACGGTCACGTTCCCTGCGTCCGCGCCCCTGGGCGAAGCGAAGCAGCCGCGGCTGCCGGAAGCGGGCGCCTCGATCGTCGCCGTGGACGGCCTCGGCACGATAGGGCGGGCCGGCCCGAGCGCAGCCCGACCCATCGCGAGCGTGACCAAGATTATGACTGCGTACGTGGTCCTCAAGGACCACCCGCTGCAGCCCGGCCAGAGCGGTCCCCTGATCGAAATCACGCAGGCGGACGTCCGCCGCTGGCAGGAAATGCTGGCTCAAGACCAATCGTCCCTGCCGGTGAGCGCCGGCCAACGCCTCACGCAGCTGCAGCTGCTGCAAGGCATGCTCGTGCCTTCGGCCAACAACTTCGCCGAAATCCTGGCGAAGTGGGACGCCGGCTCCGTGGAAGCATTCGTCCAGAGGATGAACGCGGAGGCGCAGGCGCTGGGCATGACCAACACGCGCTACGTGGACACGAGCGGCTTCTCGGCGGAGACGGTGAGCACGCCGGAGGACCAGCTCGTTCTCGCCCGCGCTGCCATGGCCAATCCAGTCTTCGCTTCGATCGTCGCCACGCAGTCCTTGCAGCTGCCCGGGATTGGCCTCGTCAGCAACGTCAATCAGCTCCTAGGCGTGGACGGGATCGTGGGGATCAAGACGGGGTTCACGGAGGAGGCAGGCGGCAACCTCGCCTTCGCCGCCAGGCGGGACGTAGGCGGTCGCCAGGTGGAGATCATCGGCCTCGTCCTGGGACAGCCTGACAGGCCGGCGGCGTTCGCGGCCACGCGTACTTTACTCGCCTCCGTCGTGGAAGGGCTGCAGTTCCAGGCCGTCGTAGCGAGGGGACAGCCGTTCGCCACCCTGAAAACGGCCTGGGGAAAGGAAGTGGAGCTCGTGGTCCCGGAGGATGTCCGCCTCCTCGTCTGGCCCGGCATGACGCTCGAGACGCGCATCGAAATCGAAGACGTTTCGGCACCCAAAGGCGCCGGCGAACAGGTCGGCTGGCTGGAGGTGAGGCTGGGGGAGCAGGAGGCCAGAGTGCCACTCACGCTGGACGGGGCGCTGGACGGCCCGGGGCTGCTGTGGAAGCTGACCCGCTTCTGAGACCGAGGGCGGACTTTGGCCCCACCGCGGCCTGAAGGGCGCGGCATGAGATCAGAGTGCCGGCTCGTTCTGCGCTCCCTGGGTCCCGTCCCGGACGCTGACAGGTTGAATCCCGGGTCCGATGCCGCGGCTTTCAAGCCGCGGTGTGACGGAAGGCCCCACCGCGCCCCGAAGGCCGGTATGGGAGCCGCCTTCGTTCCACATCTCCGATTTCAGATTTCGGAGCGAAAGCCAGGGAGTTAGGTGCGCTACTCCAGCCCGAACAGCTCGCGGGCCGCCTCTCGATGGCGGTCGCTGCTCGCCAGGCGGCCCAGCGGCCGGCCGACGATCGCGCTCACGATCTGGCGGCTCAGCTCCTCGATCCGGCGCTTGTCCGCCTCCGGCAGGTGTCGCAATCGCCGCAGCGTGCGCTCGACTTCGATCCGCCGAGCCGCTTCGGCGCGCGATGCCACCAGCGCCACGAGGTCCGAGGCGCCTTCCTCCGCCCGGGGGACGTCGCTTCTTAGGGCCTGCGTCATCGGGCGCCCTCCCCGATCCGGCTCGCGCCGATGGCGCGCAGGAAGTCCTCGCCTTCCGCCTTGATGCAGGTGAAGATCGGCGTGTCGCGCAGCGTGTACTGGCTCGCCTCCGATTCTCGCAGCTCCATTACGAGGTCGAGGAAGTCGCTGAGGTAGTCCGACTCGAAGGCGAGGACGAATTCCTGGTCGTCGAGGCCGAATGAGTAGGTGGTGTTGAGCTTCACGCGCGGGTAGGTGTGGCCGATGCGGATGTGCTCGTTCATCATCTCTTGGCGCCTGTCGAGGGGCAGCGCGTACCAGGCCCGCGTCTTCACGAACGGGTAAACGAACAGATAGCGCGCCCCCACCGGCTTGATGCGTGAGCGGTCGCCGGGTTCGCCGGGGTGCTCGTGCTCGCGGATGTAGACGGACCGCTTCGTCATGGAAAGGTAGGCGTAAGCGGGCTGGAGGTAGGCGCCGGCCCGCGACGTGGCGATCTCGAGGCCTAGCTGGTGGATTTCGTCCACCTCGCTGGCAGCCTTCCAAAGCATGAGGTCGCAGTCGGCGCGGACGCCGACGAGGCTATAGGAGACGAGGATCACGCGCTCACGCCAGCGGTCGAGGACCTCCTCCAGTTCCACGCCGATGGCGCGGCGCTCCTCCTGCGGGAGACGCCACCATTCGGGAGCGAGCTTGTAGAAAGCGAAGTGGACAACCTGCTGCTTGACCGGCGCCTCCGTCTGCGGGCGCGGCCGCGTCTCTGCTTGGGTCATGCCCCTGCCTCCTGCCGCGCCTTTTCGCGCTCGCGGCTCTCCCAGCCGTCGAGGTCATCGCAGAAATAGCGCAGCCGAATTTTCTTGAATTCCGTGCTGCTGTAGAGCATCGCCCGCTCGTGGATGCCGGTCGCCTTCTCGATGGCGTCGGCGGTCGCCTCGCAATCCTGCTTCGTGCGGCCGTGGATCATGGTGAAGATGCTGTAGGGCCAGTCCTCGTACGTCGGGCGCAGGTAGCAGTGGCTGACCGCCTGGAACGAAGCCATGACCGGGCCGATGGTCTCGGTCTGCTCCGGCGGCACCACCCAAACGGCCATGCCGTTGGCAGCGAAGCCGGCCTTGCGATGGCGCAGGATGGCTGCGAAGCGGCGCAGGTGGCCCTGGCGCTGCAGACGCGCCGCCTCCTCGAACAGGCGCTCCTGGCTGATACCGACCTCCGCCGCCGCGCGCGCGAACGGCTCTTCCACCAGCTCGATGTCCTCCTGGAGGGCCCGCACCAGGGCAATATCGAAATCGGTCAAGGGCACGCGGGCGGCTGATTTGCGTCGCTCGTCGCTGTACTGGGGCTCGCCGCGGGCATCAAGGGCGCGCTTGCCCGTCAGGTCCAGGGAGACGCCGATCTTGAACAGCTTCAGGGTGGGCAAGAGCCGCGCCGATTCCGCCCCAGCAAGGCTGGCGAGGCGGTCCACCGTCCAGGCGACGTCACCATCGCGCGGGACGGCGACCGTGAACCACATGTTGAAGTCGTGGTTGCGCCTGTAATTGTGGCTGACGCCGGGGTGGGAGTTGACCACCGTCGCGGCGTCTTTGAGCCGCTCCGGCGCCACTTTCATCGCCACCAGGCTGCTCTTGTAGCCCAGCGCGTTCGTGTCGAAGATGGCGCTGACCTGGCGGAGGACGCCGCTTTCCTTCGCGGCCCGCAGGCGGCGGAGCACGTCAGCCTCTTCGATGCCGTAGGCGTCGCCGAGGACCTTGAAGGGCCTCGCGCAGACCGGGAAGTCGTCCTGGATGCGATTGAGGATGGCGGCGTCGATTTCTTCGATGGCGCGTGCAGCCACTGTCACGACACCACCTCCGGCGTGAGGCCGAAGTGGGCGGCGTACAGCGCCTGGACGCGGTCGAATTCCTCCTGCGTGAGGGGCGGCGACTCGCTGGCCGCTGCGAACTCGCGCAGCTGGTCTTCGTCGTAGATGTTGGGCAGCACGCTGGCGATGGACGGGTAGTGAAGCAACCACTGGATGGCCGCCTGGCCTAGCGTCCTGCGGCCCTCGATCTCCAGGAAGCGCAGCTGCTCCACCTTCTTCAGGCCGTCGATGAGCCAGGACCGCGGCCGGTGGCTGCGGTGGTCGCTCGGCGGGAAGGTCGTGTTCTCCGTGTAGCGGCCCTCCAGGAGGCCGGAGGAATGCGGCACCCGGATGACGAGGCCGCAGCCGGTCTCCGCCGCCGCCTCCAGGAAGTCCCTGCCGGGTTCCTGCTCGAGGAGGTTGTGGATGACCTGCAGCGCCGGCGCGCGCCGCTCGCGGATGGCGTAGAGACCTTCGTCGCGCCAGCCGATGGCCGGCCCCAGGGCGGCTCCCCACCACCGCACCTTGCCCTCGCGCTGCAACTCCGCCAGCGTCTCGAAGACCTCGTCCCGCTGCAGCGTTGCCAGGCGCGGGTTATGCAGCTGCAGCCAATCGATGCGGTCCGTGCCCAGGCGCTCCAGACATCCTTCCACGGCGCGGCGCATGAACGCCGGCGAGAAGTCCTGAGGACGCTCCCGCTGACCGTTGCTCTTGTGGTCGTACCAGTTGTAGCCGATCTTGGTTGCGTAAACGCAGCGGTCGCGCACCGGGCCCAGGGCCTTGGCAAGGACGGTCTCGCCGCGGCCGTCACCGTAGACGTCGGCCGTGTCGAAGAAGTTGATGCCGAGGTCGAACGCCTGGCGCAGCATGCGCACGACTTCGTCTTCGCCGTGCTCGCCCCACCAGCCGGTGGTCAGGGTCCAGACGCCAAAGCCGACCTCCGAGACTTCGAGGTCGGTCGTGCCCAGCCGTCTGTATTTCATCGTCGCCCCTCCAGCGACCATAGTAGGCACCGGCCCCCTTATGTTCGACCCCGCGAAAGCGGGGCCACTGGTCGCGATCCTCTGCAAATCTCGCCGATGGCAGAGATTTTCGCGGTTCTTCGCCAGTTGCGGGATTTTCGCCTTTACGAGGCCCTCGCTCCGGGGCGAGCCGATCCTCGGTCCCGGTTGGGCGCCGGTTCCTTGCCGGCGGACGGGCGGCTGCAATAATAGGCGCGAAGCCATGCTCAGCCAGGAAGAGAACGAGACTCTGACGCGAGTCGGCCCCGGGACGCCGATGGGCGACCTCCTGAGGCGTTACTGGCACCCTGTCGCCGCCGCCGAGGAGTTCGAGGAGCGGGCGGCGCGGCCGGTTCGGCTCCTCGGCGAGGACTTAGTTCTCTTCAAGACAGCCGAGGGAACCTACGCGCTGCTGGAACGCTGGTGCGCCCACCGCCTCACGGACCTCGCTCAGGGCTTCGTCGAAGACTGCGCCATCCGCTGTCCGCGCCATGGATGGCTCTACAGCGATACCGGTCAGTGCCTCGATCAGCCAATGGAGGAGGAGCCGTTCTGCGAGGAGATAAAGCTCAAGGCCTACCTGGCCGAGGCCAAGGCCGGCATGGTCTGGGCATACCTTGGACCACAGCCCGCGCCGCTGATCCCGGACTTCGAGCCTTTCACCTGGGAGGACGGGCTGGTGCAGGTAGTTTTCTCTTTGCTGCCCTGCAACTGGCTGCAGTGCCACGAGAACAGCATGGACGGCATTGAGGTGGAAGAACTGATGGAGGCGATGGCGGCGGCGGCGGCCAAGGGCGCACCCTTCCAGCCGCCGTCCTTCGACTTCGATTTCGAGGAGTTTGAGCACGGTTTCGTGGTCCAGCAGCGGGACGGGGGAGGGCCGCCGGCGAAGACTTCGGTCTGGCCGAACGGCCTCTTCGCCGGCGACGCCCGCTCCTGTCGCTTCGAATGGCGCGTCCCCATGGATGACACCGCGACCCTGAACGTGGCCTGGTTCTTCGATAGGCAGGCGCCAGGTCGCGACCCCGGCCTCGAGAAGCGAGTCGTCTACTGGTATGCCCCAGTGCACGAAGAAGAAGGCGGCGAGGCGATCCGCAGCCACCGTCTCAACAAGAAGTTCGCCATCTGGCTCAACCAGGCGCCCATCGTCGACCGAACGAAGGAGGTGCTCACCGAATCGGACGCGGGCGTGGTCATGCTTCGCAACAAGCTATTCAGCCAGATCGCCCTCATCGCTGATGGCGGAGAGCCGAAGGCCCTTGTCCGGGACCCGGAGCAGAACCAAGCCCTGCCGCTCCCGTTCACGAAGGACTTGCTCCCCCCGGCGTCCGACGACTCTGCCGAGGCCGAGTTTCCCTACCTCGCTGGCCAGCCCGACGACGTCCGGGAGCTCTATCGGAAGGTGAAGCGGACCTGGGCAGAGTCCTCCGATTGACCCTGCGCCTTCGCCGCGCTCTTTCGACGGCCCGTCATTGGTGCGGCCGTGGCTGGAGAGCGGCGAGCCGGCATTATCTCTCGGTCCTGAGCGGCGCCGTCATCGCCGGCGCCCTCGTTGCCGCCCTGACTAGCTCGAGTTTCAGCAAGGGACGTGTGACACAGCCGCCGCGGACGGCCGCGATGACGATGGCAGGAGGAGCGGCCGCTGCGTTAGGCCAGGCGCCGGTCAGGGAGCGCGCCGTCGTCTACTACCTGTTCAACCACCCGATGCAGCGCCACGTCGTTCAGGAGGCGATCCAGATCGAGGCCAAGTTCTGGCAGGACAACGGCGACCCCTTTGGCGACGTGCACGTCTTCTTCCTCCGCGCCAGTACGCCCGAAGAAGAGGCGGAGGTCGCCCGCTTCCTGGCCTTCACGGAGCGTGAGGCCACCGACGCCGGCTACAGATTCAAGGTCGTCGACCTGCGGGACAACTGAGCGAGTCCAGGGCTGCCGCGCCTCGATCTGGCTGTCGATTCGGAGCCGAACGCCGCCTGGAGCGGTACACTCTTGCCGGAACGATCATCGCCGAGGGAGGAACCGCATGCTCAGCCAGGAAGAGAACGAGCTTCTGTGCCGCGTAGGCCCCGGGACGCCGATGGGCGAGCTGATGCGCCAATACTGGATCCCTGCCGTCCGCTCGGATGAGCTGCCGGCGCCGGACTGCCCGCCGCTGCGCGTCATGCTCCTGGGCGAGCAGCTCATCGCCTTTCGGACCACTTCGGGCGCGGTTGGCCTCATCCAGAACGCCTGCCCGCATCGGGGCGCCTCGCTCTTCTTCGGCCGCAACGAGGAGGAGGGCCTTCGCTGCGTCTATCACGGCTGGAAATTCGATGTCGCGGGCCGCTGCGTCGACATGCCGTCGGAGCCCGCCGAGTCCAACTTCAAGGGCAAGGTGCGCGCCCGCGCCTACCCGTGCGTCGAGCGCCATGGCATCGTCTGGGCCTACATGGGGCCGCGAGAGGTCCCGCCGCCTTTGCCTCAGCTCGAAGCGAACATGATCGAGGATGGCGCCTACACCATCTACCTCTACCAGCTGGAGAACAACTGGATGCAGGGCTGGGAAGGCGAAATGGACACCGTCCACGCGGCCTTCTTGCACAGCGGCGCCACCCGGCCGGAGGACACGCAGCCGGGGACGTTCGCCTACTATCAGGCAAGGCAGCGAAACGCCAAGTTCTACGTCCTCGATACCGATTGGGGAACGTCCTACGGCGTACAGCGTCCCGCCGAAGAGGACACGTATTACTGGCGCATCGCCCACCAGCTCTTTCCCTTCTACGCCATGGTGCCGACAGGCGTCCTGGGGCTGGAGGTGCGCTTCCGCGCCTACGTGCCCATGGATGACTACCACACCATGGTCTGGACCGTAACCGCGCGCCGGGGAACCCGCGGCAACATCGAAGCGCCGCGCGGCAGCCCGCGCATGGGGGCAAGCGACCTTGAGCTCCTCCCGAACACCACCGACTGGTTCGGCCGATGGCGGCTAAAGGCGAGCATGGAGAACGACTTCCTCATCGACCGCGAGCTGCAGAAGTCGGGCAACAGCTACTCCGGCATCCGCGGCATTCGCCAGCAGGATGCCGCCGTGACCACGAGCATGGGGCCGATCTACGACCGCTCCAAAGAGCACCTGGGGACGACCGATTCCCTGATCATCCGCACGCGCCGCCGGCTGATCGCGGCTGCGAAGGCGCTGCGGGACGAGGGCGTGGTTCCGCCCGGCGTCGACAACCCGGAGGTGTACGCGCAGCGTTCCGGCGGCGTTATCCTGCCTCGCGACGTGGACTGGTGGGAGGGGACGCAGGAGCTGCGGCGCGGGTTCGTGGACCGGCCGGAGCTGCTCGCGACGGCCACGATCGGCAACGCCTAGAAGCGGCGGCCTCGCGCGAGGCGCCGGAAAGACTTCCTGCGGCTGAAGCTTCGAGGTCGCCTGCGAGACTGTTTCTCGCAGAGCTCATTGCACGCTCGAGGCCGTCGAGTGGGCTTCGCTTTCGGCGGACCGCTAGACGGGCCGGTCCATGCGGATGACCTGCTCGCGCTCCGGGCCAACGGAGACAATTTCCACAGGCCGGCCAATGAGCTCGCCGATGCGTTGCACATAGCGCTGAGCGTTCCGAGGAAGCTCCTCGAACCGGCGAGCGCGCGTCGAGTCCTCCTGCCAGCCGGGAAGCTCCTCGTATTGGGGCTCGGCGCGCTCATAGGCGCTGATGCTGGCGGGCGGGGAGTTAACCTCCTTGCCGTCGATCTTGTAGCTGACGCAGACCTGGATCGATGGGAAGGGGTCGAGCACGTCCAGGCGCGTGAGGGCCACGGACGAAACGCTGTTGACCTGGGCGCTGTAGCGTGAGGCGACGGCGTCGAACCAGCCCGTGCGGCGCGGCCGGCCGGTGGTCGTTCCAACCTCCGGCCTCGGCCCCTGCAGACGCAGGATCTGGCCGTCCTCGTCGTGGAGCTCGGTGGGCATGGGGCCGTTGCCGACGCGAGTCATGTAAGCCTTGTAGACGCCCACGATCTTGGTGATGTCTGCGGGACCGATGCCGAGGCCGATGGCGGCCCCAGCCGCGGTCGAGGATGGCACGGAAGACGTCACGTAATCGTAGGTGCCGGCGTCGAGGTCTAGGAGGGCGCCCTGGGCGCCTTCGAGGAGGATGTTCTCGCCGCGGGCGAGAGCCTCGCGGGCGACGATGGAGGTGTCGCAAACCCTGGGCGCCAGGCGGCGGGCATACTCGCAATAGGTGGAGTAGACCTCTTCGAAGGACAGCGGCTCGGCGCCGTAGAGGCGGGTGAGGACGGCGTTCTTGTAGGGGAGCACGAAGGAGAGGCGTTCGTGGAACGAGCGCGGATCGGCGAGGTCGCCCATGCGGATGCCCAGGCGCGCGACCTTGTCAGCGAAGCAGGGGCCGATGCCGCGGCCGGTGGTGCCTACCGCGGCTGGGCCGCGCAGCTTTTCGTCCAGTTGGTCGATCAACGGGTGGTAGGGCATGACCACGTGGGCGCGGTCGCTAATCAAGAGACGTTCGGTGCTGACGCCGCGCGCCTCCAGGGTATCGATTTCTTCGAGGAGGACCTGGGGGTCGACGGCGACGCCATTGCCGACGATGCAGGTCTTGTCAGGGTAGAAGATTCCGGCTTGAACGATGTGGAGGGCGAAGAGTCCGAGATGATTGATGATCGTGTGGCCGGCGTTGTTGCCTGCCGAGTAACGCGCGATCACGCCGGCGTCGCGGGCCAGGAGGTCCACGATCCGCCCC